>JANMOR010000680.1:0-17674 GCA_031369435.1 Chitinophagaceae bacterium | reverse complement strand
TCCTGCTGATTTAGTGGAAGAAGCCAACGAATGGAGAGCAAGTTTAGTAGAAGCTGTTGCTGAATATGATGACAGATTAATGGAAAAATTCTTTGATGATCCTAACAGCATCACCGAAGATGAATTACATGAAGCTATCCGCAAGGCAACAGTTGATCTGAGTATTGTTCCTATGCTTTGTGGATCATCTTTTAAAAATAAAGGCGTACAAACGGCATTGGATGCTGTTTGCCGTTACTTACCAAGTCCTGTTGATATTGCACCGGTAGAGGGCATCAACCCGGATAGTGGTGAAACAGAAGTTCGTAAGCCTGATGTAAAAGAACCTTTTGCAGCTTTGGCTTTCAAAATTATGACCGATCCTTTTGTTGGTCGTTTAGCATTCTTCCGGGTGTATAGCGGTCATTTAGATGCAGGTTCTTATGTATTGAATGTAAGAAGTGGAAAGAAAGAACGTATCAGCCGTATCATGAAAATGTTTGCCAACAAACAAAACCCGATCGACTTTATTGAAGCAGGTGATATTGGTGCTGCTGTTGGTTTCAAAGAAATTAAAACCGGTGATACATTGTGCGATGAAGATCATCCAATCACATTGGAGAATATGTTTATTCCTGAGCCTGTAATTTCTTTAGCTGTTGAACCGAAAGCACAAGCTGATGTTGATAAAATGGGATTGGCTATTTCTAAACTGGTTGAAGAAGATCCTACGCTTCGTGTAAAGACCGATGAAGAAACAGGACAAACAATTTTAAGTGGTATGGGTGAATTACACCTCGAGATCATTGTTGACAGGATGAAGCGTGAATTTAAAGTTGAGATCAACCAGGGCGCTCCGATGGTGGCCTATAAAGAAGCATTCAAGCAAATGGTTCAACACCGTGAAGTGCTGAAAAAGCAATCGGGTGGTAGAGGTAAGTTTGCTGATATAATATTTGAAATAGGACCTGCTGATGCTGAGTGGTTGACAGAAAACCCTGGTAAAAGCTACCAGTTTGTCAATGACCTTTTTGGTGGATCAATTCCAAAAGAATTTGTTCCTGCCATTATTAAGGGTTTTGAAAATGCAATGACCAATGGTGTATTGGCCAACTATCCGATGGTTGATATGAAAGTGCGGGTGTTTGATGGCAGCTTCCATGATGTGGATAGTGATGCAATGAGTTTTGAATTGTGTGCCAAGAGTGGTTTCCGTGAAGCAGGACGCAAAGCAAAACCAACCTTGCTCGAGCCCATCATGAAAATAGAAGTTGTAACACCTGATCAGTATATGGGCGATGTAACGGGTGATCTCAACCGTCGCCGTGGTATGCTGGAAGGAATGGATACAAAAGGAAATGCACAAGTGATCAGAGCCAAAGTTCCATTAAGTGAAATGTTTGGTTATGTAACACAATTGCGTTCATTGTCATCCGGCCGTGCAACTTCAACCATGGAGTTCAGTCACTATGCACCTGCACCAAATAACGTTGCTGAAGAAGTAATTGCAAAGGTGAAAGGAAAAGTGAGTGCTTAATTAAAAACGTAATCAATTGAAATAAAAATCCCGCTGTTAAGGCGGGATTTTTTATGCATCTGCTTTTGTAAAATCATCTTAAATTTTCCGTCAGACCGAGGGCGTCAGACGGAAAACAAAAAACGCCGCATCAATCAATGCGGCGTTGTAATCATATCCATTTAATTCTTATCTGCTGTTTGCATCATTCATCCTTATGCTCCTGCCTTTGAATTTTTTTCCATCAATAGCAGTGATCATTTGTTTGGCAGAATTGCTGTCCACTTCAACCCAACTGTTTAAATCACGCATATCAATTTTGCCCAGCACTTCTTTACGCAGTTCACTCATATCTAAAATGAATTGTAAGAAACTTGCTTTGTAAAAACCATCTTTGGTTCCGAGGTTCACAAACAGTTTGGTGTAACCGCCACTTCCGCCACCATTAAAATCACGCCCCTGTGTATCACGGTAAGGTTTGCGGCCTTCTGCACTGCGACCCGGAACTATACGTTCACGTTCTCTTTCACGACCAACACCTCTACCATCTTTTTTAAACTTATCAAATTCACGGCCACGTTCACGGATGTTGAGGTCTTCT
Source organism: Chitinophagaceae bacterium (assembly GCA_031369435.1). Classification (GTDB taxonomy): domain Bacteria; phylum Bacteroidota; class Bacteroidia; order Chitinophagales; family Chitinophagaceae; genus Lacibacter. Next base: position 15,578 of record JANMOR010000680.1, on the reverse strand, counting down.
GAATTTTCATAATATTTCAGAAAGCGGTCAAACTCCATAGATGCAACACGTTTCAGAATTTCTTCTTTACTGATATCTGCAAATTTTTCCTGCAGCATCGGCACATAGGTTTCATATTCTTCATTGCTCACATCCATGTTAATGAGTTTATCCATGAATGAAAAGAATTGCTTGCGGCAAACATCTTTTCCTGTAGGAATCTCCAGTTTATGAAACTGAGCCTGGGCAATACGTTCTATCTGGCGAACTTTGCCAATTTCACGGCTATGTACAATACTCATACAAATACCTGTCTTTCCTGCACGGCCTGTACGACCACTACGGTGTGTATATACTTCCAAATCATCGGGCAACTCATAATTGATGACATGTGTAATATCTTTTACATCAATACCACGTGCAGCCACATCGGTTGCAATGAGCAGTTGTAATGTCTTATCACGGAACCGACCCATTACTGCATCTCTCTGCTGTTGTGTGAGATCGCCATGTAATGCATCAATATCGTAACCTTCACGGGTTAATTTTTCTGAGATGGCCTGCGCATCCACTTTAGTTCTGGTGAAGATGATGCCATAAATACCGGGGTTGAAATCAATCAAACGTTTCAAGGCTTCGTAACGATGTTGCGATGAAACAACAAAATACTGGTGGTCAATATTTACATTGGCGGTATTCATTTTGCCCACTGTTACTTCAACAGGAGTTTTCATATACTTGCGGCTTACCTTGCGAATTTCAGGCGGCATGGTGGCACTGAATAACCAGGTACTTTCTTTCTTAGGTGTGTTCTGCAAAATGAATTCAATATCATCCTGGAAACCCATGTTGAGCATTTCATCTGCTTCATCGAGCACTACATATTTAATTTCTCCAAGATTAATTGCTTTGCGCTCAATTAAATCAATTAAACGGCCGGGAGTTGCAACCACTATCTGCACACCTCTTTTAATATCACGGATCTGCATACCAATGGATGTGCCGCCATAAACAGCTACCACATGCATTCCATGCATATGTTTCTTAAAGATCTCCATCTCTTTTACAATCTGTAAACAGAGCTCTCGGGTGGGGCATACAATCAGTGCCTGTGGATGTTTCTTGCTTTCATCGAGCAAATGCAATAAGGGTAAACCAAATGCTGCTGTTTTGCCTGTACCTGTTTGGGCAAGGCCGATCAAATCTGTTGTTCCGCTTAGTAAAACGGGGATCGCTTTTTCCTGAATGGGGGTGGGGGTTGTAAAACCGAGTTCACTAATCGCTTTCATCAATCTTTCGTCCAAACCAAGCGCTTCAAATGTGTTCATAATACTATACAAAATTTGCGGCAAAGGTAAGGTATTAAGGGCAGGAAAGAGGGATTTAAGGCTGTCAATTGCTGTCCTGTCTTACATTTGCACGCAAAACAGATGTTGATGCGTAAACTGAGTATGGATGAACTCAACCGTAAATCGGTTGATGAATTCAAAGAAGCAGAGAAGAACAAGGTGATTGTGGTGCTGGAAAATATCCGCAGCATGCAGAATGTGGGCAGTGTGTTCCGTACAGCTGATGCTTTTTTAGCAGAAGCGATCTATCTCATTGGTTATACTCCGCAACCACCGCATCGTGATATTCATAAAACAGCATTGGGTGCAACAGAAACAGTTACATGGAAGTACTTTGAGAAAACAACCGAAGCCCTTACAGAACTGAAATCAGCAGGTTACAAAATCTTTGGAATTGAACAAACAGAAGGAAGTATATTGTTGCAGGATTTTAAACATGGAACCGATGAAAAAATTGCACTCATTTTTGGTAATGAAGCCCAGGGGGTGGAACAGGAAACGTTAATGCAATGTGATGGATGTATTGAAATACCACAGTTGGGAATGAAACATTCATTGAATATATCTGTTGCTGCTGGGGTAGTGTTGTGGGAGATTGTACGTAACGGAATAATAAAAGATTAATTGGATTGAAATGCTATGAGTAAAGTAAAAAATTATTTAAGTCTTATTAAATTTTCGCATACCATTTTTGCTTTGCCATTTGCGTTGATTGGATTTTTTCTCGCAGCTTTTAATAAAGACATATTTAATAGTGAGATCGGATCGGGATGGTATAAATCAATATCTCTTCCTGTAAAAGAGTTTATTCTTATTCTCCTCTGCATGGTCTTCGCCCGCAGCGCAGCTATGGCTTTCAATCGTTACTTAGACCGAAGCTTTGATGCAAAAAATCCACGTACAGCAATAAGAGAAATTCCTGCAGGAATTATTTCTGCCGATAGTGCATTGCTGTTTACCTTCATCAGTAGCGTCTTGTTTGTTGTAACTACTTATTTCATCAATACCATTTGTTTTGCTTTGTCACCTGTTGCATTGCTTGTAGTGCTGGGTTACAGTTATACCAAGCGTTTTACAGCACTTTGTCATTTGGTGCTTGGGCTTGGTTTATCACTGGCACCTATTGGTGCATACCTGGCAGTAACAGGTGTGTTTGCAGTGTTGCCGATTTTATTTTCATTCACAGTTTTGTTTTGGGTGAGTGGCTTTGATATTATTTATGCATTACAAGATGAAGAGTTTGATAAAGAGTATGAACTCAAATCCATTCCTGCATGGCTGGGTAAAACAAAAGCACTAAAGGTTTCAGAACTCTTGCATGGCTTAGCAGCAATATGTGTAATTGCAGCAGGATTTTATGGTGGCTTTGGTTGGTTATATTGGATTGGTGTAACTGTATTTATCGGCATGTTGATTTATCAGCATTCAATCGTAAAACCCAATGATTTACGAAAAGTGAATATCGCTTTTATGACTGCAAATGGAATTGCAAGTGTTGTGTTTGCTGTGTTTGTGATTGCAGATATATTGGCCCCCTAAATCCCCCAAAGGGGGACATTGTAAGTTCCTTGGTGAAATAAAAAAACAAAAAATCATCATTATATTTTTAATCATCATTTATTTACAAATCTTTTTTAAGGGCAACCATTTTTTATTAGCAGTATTTTATTCATTAACGATAACTACTCCCCTTTAGGGGCTGGGGGCATATGGCAAGAATTCTTTGTATTGACTACGGCGGTAAACGAACCGGCATCGCTGTTACTGATCCTTTGCAGATCATTGCAACAGGATTAACAACCATTGCCACAAATGATTTCATTCCATTCTTAAAAACATATTTTCAAAAGGAGGAGGTAGAGAAGATCATTATTGGTATGCCTACCAACTGGGATGATAGTGATACACATGCAACACCGTTAGTAAAAAGAGCTATTGAACAATTAAAGAAAAACTTTCCTTCCATTCCGGTTGAAACGGTTGATGAGCGTTATACTTCCAAAATGGCTAAAAATGCTATGCTGGAAATGGGAATGAAAAAAAGCCAGCGCCGTGATAAAAAACTGGTAGATGAAATTGCTGCTACGATCATGCTGCAGGAATATATGCAAAGGATACAAGAAGGTTGAGGTAGGATGAAGGATGCATGAGGTTTGAGGTGGCTTCGTATTCATTACTTATATTTGCCGTTTTATTTTTAATTCAGGATAATGGTCTGTGAAAAATCACAAATCAGACTTAATCCATCAGCCATAAAAATTGATTACATGATTCTTCCCATTGTTGCCTACGGTTTTGAAGTGCTGAGAAAAATAAGCAAGGATATTACACCTGCTTATCCTAACCTCAGTAAGCTGATTGAAGATATGTGGGAGACCATGTACTCCTCGAATGGCGTGGGTCTTGCAGCTCCACAGGTAAACCGTGATATTCGCTTGTTTGTGATGGATACTGCACAGATGTTTGCTAATATGGATGAAGAAGAAACCTTATTGTATTCTGACAGACCCGGCATCAAGCAGGTGTTCATCAATGCACAGGTGGAAGAATTACATGGTGATGACTGGGCTTATAACGAAGGTTGCTTAAGTATTCCCAAAATACGTGAAGATATTTACCGTGCTGAAGAAGTTACCATCCGTTATCTCGATGAAAATTTTGTTGAGCATATTAATACATTTGATGGATTAACGGCAAGAGTGATCCTTCATGAATATGATCATATTGATGGCAAGCTGTTCATCGACTATCTCAAACCTTTAAAAAGAAAATTATTAAAGGGCAAGCTGGATGATATTTCAAAAGGAAAAGTAAGTGTGGATTATAAGATGCTGTTTCCTAAATAGCACTCCCCGTCTGCCGCCCTCGTTTGACGGGATATAAGTACCTATTAATTTGTATAAAGAAGTGTCAGACAAAGAATCACTTCTTTATTCATCCCCCGTTAAATTTTTTGCTTTCGTATATACCCTCCACTTCTCAATTACTTTCTGCATATCTATCGCCAATTCACTTTCAAACAATAGTTGTTTTTGTGTTTTAGGATGTGCAAACCCCAATGTTTGTGCATGCAGCGCCTGTCTTGCACAAATGGAAAAACAATTATCAACAAATTGTTTGTATTTAGTATAAACAGTTCCTTTTACAATACGGTCGCCGCCATAAGTATCATCATTAAACAACGGATGGCCAATATGCTGCATGTGTACACGTATCTGGTGTGTACGCCCTGTTTCCAACCGGCATTCAACTAAAGTAGTGTAACCAAAACGTTCCAATACTTTATAATGTGTAGTGGCTTCTTTGCCATGCTCACCATCAGGATATACATCCATAATTTTTCTGAAACGCTGATGCCGCCCCACATGACCGGTAATGGTTCCATTATCTTCTTTCAGATCGCCCCAAACCAACGCCACATATTTCCGTTCAACGGTATGATCAAAAAACTGTTTGGCTAAATGCACACTGGCCTGTTCATTTTTGGCAAGCACAACCAGGCCTGTAGTATTCTTATCAATACGATGAACCATTCCAAAACGTGGAAGTTCATTTTCCGTTAAATCAGGCTGTTGTTGTTTCAGGTACCATACAACACCATTCACCAATGTGCCACTGTAATTACCACTGCCGGGATGCATCACCATGCCCGCCACTTTATTTACAACCAATACAGATTGATCTTCATAAACAATGTTGAGTGGAAGTTCTTCGGGTTTGATCTCTGTATCTTCCGGTGAAGTATCAGAAAAAGTAATGATCTCATCTCCCGGTTTTACTTTGTAATTCGCTTTTACAGGATTATTATTCACAATCACAAAACCGGTTTCAATACCCCTCTGCACTTTATTACGGGTAGCACCTTCAATTTTGGTCATTAAAAATTTGTCGATCCGCAAAGGTTCCTGCCCTTTGGTTACTACAAATCGTTTCCGCTCGTATAACTCTTCTGAGCCATCACCGTTTTCCAATTCATTATCCTGTGCCAGTAATTCTTCTTCATTCATTATCTGCAAAAATAAGCCCTGCAGGTTTATGAATTCATTTCATTGTAGTTTTGCCATTCATGAAGCAACAGGTATTATTTGAAGATTTAGGACTGATGCCCTACAAACAGGCTTGGGATTACCAGGAAACTTTGTTGCAGCAGAACCTTGAAATAAAGAAGAAACTGAGGATATTAGCCGATAGTGTTCAGCCGGTAGTTGATAGTAATGCAGGCAACTTACTCTTTGAATCACCCGCTAACGACTATCCACTAACGACTACTCACTATTTACTATTAGTAGAACATCCTCCCGTTTATACTTTGGGCAAAAGCGGAGATGTGAAAAATATTCTCATTGCAGAAGAAGAACGCATTTCAAAGGGGATTGAATATTTTCCGATCAACAGGGGAGGCGATATCACCTTTCACGGTCCGCAGCAAATTGTTGGTTATCCCATTCTTGATCTCGAAAAATTTGAAACAGACATCGGCAAATATTTGCGCAAACTGGAAGAAGTCATCATCTTAACCATGGCTGAATATGGGTTAAATGGTGAACGAAGCAAAGGCGAAACAGGGGTATGGCTTGATCCTGAAATAAAAGGAAGTGAACGAAAGATATGTGCGTTGGGTGTTCGTTGCAGCCGCTGGATCACCATGCACGGATTTGCGTTTAATGTAAACACCGATCTGGATTATTTCAATTATATCATTCCCTGTGGTATTGAAAACAAACAGGTAACTTCTCTTCAAAAAGAATTAGGCTACAAAGTTGACTTTGAAGAAGCCAAAGAAAAAGTTAAACGGAATTTTGAAAAAGTGTTTGATGCGAATTTATAATGGTTTGGCAAAATAAATAAGCATATCAGCATTACCAAAAACCAACTCTTTTCCATCTGCTTTATAGATCAATAAATTCCAGACATGGTTGCCTGCTTTAATTTCAACACTCTTGTCTTTCACTAAAATGGTACAGGGAAGTGTTTCTGATTTCTCTCTTGTATAACAGGTGATATCAGCAATAGCTGTAAAATCATTTATAGCAGATATGTTTTTGATATTTTTTATAAAAACGGTATTTGAATCCAATGCGCCAGGTTTGCCTTTTCTGCGATAGATGTTCCAGCCACCAATGATATCAGCTATTTTAAAGGAAACAGGAGTTACATAAGAAGGCTCTGTTACATCGTTCTTGCCCAAGGTTTCACGCCAGAAGATTTCCTTTTTTTCCAACACATGAATAAAGCCTTCATCATTATACAACACAATTTGTTTAGGCGTTACTGACATAATGGTATAAATATCGGCAGCAGCAATGAGTACATTGCCTGGTTCTTCAATCATGGCATATCCACGCATGATATTTTTTGTTCCATCTCTTGTTTCCAGTTTATCGGGAGCAGTGAAATGCAGGTAAATGGTATCACCAATACTGAGCTCTTTCTTGTTTTCGAGCATTCGTTTTACTTCCTGCCACTTGCCCATAAATTGTTCCAGTTCATACTGGTGCTCGGGGTTTCCTTGTTTGTTATTTGTTTTATTAATTGGAGTTGTACCCTTTCTGGATACTTGTTGGGCATAACTGCTTTGCAAAATCAGCAGGATGGAAGCAATGAGAAGGAGGGTCCTTTTTTTCATGAAAATAGTTTGAGCAAATTTGGATTAAGGGTTTTACTCTTCTACAAAATACAAAAACCAATCCAAAAAGTTAAATACTTTCTTAATGTGTTAATTATCCCTTGTTATGAGGAACTTATTCTTTTCCTTTAATTGGCCATTTTCCATCAGTTCAAACATGTACCAGCCCGATTTAAGGAAGTTTACTTTGTCTAAAGTAAGATAGGTTTCTTTAATCTGTGGAATCAAAAATAAGATGCTCCCATCTTCCTTCATGAATTTAATGGAATACTTCTTTACAGCAGCGTCGGGGAGGTTAATGACCGCATTACCATCGTCGCCGGTAAAAATATACACAGAAGGAACCCATACAGGTTTAGAAAATACGCCTGGCTTTTCTTCAGGAAATTTTTGCTTTTCAAAAGGGATAGTTGCAGGAGGAATATATGTAGAGGTATCCAGTACCAGTCTTTTGGAAGGAGTAAACAGATAATTGGAACCTTCAAATAAAATAAATACCCGGTAATAACCACTGTCGTTCTTAGCTGTTTTATCAATATAGGTATAAGCTTTTACATTGGGATTGGGGAGTGAATGGATAGTACTGAAATTACGGGTACTGTCTTTTGACCGTTGAATATTGATTTGAGAAACACTTTTAAACGCACTGCTCCAACTGATAATAATTTCACCGTTTTTTTTCCTGGCCGAAAATTTAGGCAGGGTATCGGTTTGTGCAAACAGTAATCCGTAACAGATAACAGCTGCAAATAGCAAAAATAGTTTCTTCATGGATGAGGTATGTCCGGTTGGTTGTTGTTGTTTCTTCAACGCAAATATAGTGCCGTTCAGTATATTAAGGTTCCGTGTTGTAAGCTCTTGTTTCCTTGTAATCCTCCTGTATGTAAAACAAGAACTTTATATCCGGAAAGAAAATAATGCTGATCAGCAAGAGTTACCAATGCCTGCATTAATTTCCCTGTATAAATAATATCGGTGGGGATGGTTGTTTTAGTATAAAATGAATTCATAAAATGCATGAGTTCCTTATTCACCTTTGCATAACCTTCACCTGCATGATCAAACAAAACAATTTTTTGTGCTGCAGATTCAACTGTTGCATGTTTTTTTAAAAACAAACTCCTTTCTTCATTTTTTATTTTCAACACAGGAATTCCAATGACAGTTTGATGAGCATTAGCTGTTGCAGCAATTCCTCTAAATGTAGTTCCTGTTCCCATACAGCAAATGATATGTGAATAGCTATCTGCATTTGTGATCATAGATAAAATTTCCTTACATCCCTGCAAGCCTTCGTCATTATCCCCGCCTTCGGGAACAAATAACAAATCCGGATGCAGGTTAAGAATGTTTTTAACAGCAACATTTTCTTTGCTGTAATCTTTCCGTTCAACAGCAATTAATTTCATTTTTTGTTGTTCACAAAAAGATAAGGTGGAATTGAACGGCTTGATAATTTCTCCACGAACAATTGCTGCAGATTGCAAGCCCTCTTCATTACAGGCATAAGCTGTTGCTGCCAGGTGATTGGAAAAGGCACCTCCCATGGTAATGATTCCCAGCCTGCCTTCCCGTTTTGCCAGTTCTAAATTGTATTTGAGTTTAAAAAATTTATTGCCCGAAACAAATGGATGAATCTCATCAAGTCTTGCTACTGTAAACTGAAAATTTGTGCCATCTTTCAGCACCCACTCAACTTCAGTACATTTTATTAATTCAAGCTTCATTTGGATGATTTCGGCAACGATTGTTTCCTATCTTCGCAGCGCTCAAAAATAAATGATTACATGCAACCAACTTTATTGATATTAGCAGCAGGTATGGCCAGCCGTTACGGAAGTATGAAACAGATTGAAGGATTTGGCCCATCAGGCGAAACAATTATGGCCTATTCCATTTATGATGCCATCCGTGCAGGATTTGGAAAAGTAGTATTCATTATCCGCAACGATTTTGCTGATCAGTTCAAAGCCATATTCGAACCCAAACTAAAAGGCCGTATTGAAGTTGATTATGTGTACCAGGAATTGAATTCTTTTACCAATGGATTTGATATTCCTTCTACACGTTCTAAACCATGGGGAACAGCACACGCCATTTTATGTGCGAAGGATGTAATTAAAGAACCTTTTGCAGTGATCAATGCCGATGATTTTTATGGAAGAGATGCGTTTGAAAAAGCAGCAGCCTTTCTCATCAACGAAAGCAATCCTGAGCAACATGCTATTATTGGTTATGAGCTGGTGAAAACTCTCAGCGCCAATGGAACAGTGAGCCGTGGTGTTTGTGAAGTTGATGAAAACAATCATCTCATAAGTATTGCAGAGCGTACTAAAATATATGCTGAAGATGGTAAGATAGTTTATGAAGATGGAGAGGGAAAACATGAAGTACCAACTAATTCAAGTGTGAGTATGAATTTCTGGTGTTTTGATGATTCCATTTTTTATCTCACCAAACAATTATTTAAAAAATTTTTAAATGAGCATGGGGAGGAAGAAAAATCAGAATTTTTTATTCCTATTGTGGCCGATGCTTATATCAAAGATGAATTGGGTGTTATTAAAGTAATTCCTACTTCTGCTCAATGGTTTGGTGTAACCTATAAAGAAGATGCTCCGGGTGTGCAGCAAAGTGTAACTGATTTGGTTGCCAGCGGTGTCTATCCAACTTCATTGTGGAGTTAATTGATGATAACAACTCCTGATTGCAGCTTCCTGTTATCTTTCAGCAAACGGTAGTAATAGATTCCTTTGGGCAGATTCAATAAAGAAAGCTGTTGCGGATAATCCTTTAACTGTTTTTGCAGCACAACTCTTCCATTATTATCAATCAGTTGAAATTGTATTGCATCATTCTCTGCAAGAACTGTCAGTGATCCATTCCGTTGAACGGGATTGGGGTAAACCACCGCAGGTTTTGTTCCAACAAAATAAATGATAGCAGTTGAAGAATAAATCAAGCGGCCATCTGTTAATTCAATAACGACACGGTAAATATTACTGCCGGGTTTAATTGTTTGATCAGTTGAAGTGTATTGCATTCCATTGATGGTTGTTATTTTATTGATCAACACAAATCCATTTGCTCCCAGTTTTTCAAAACCGATGGATTTGATGCGTAATGCTGTGCCCAACTCAAGAAACAAGGCCCCTTCATTTGAAAGATTGAGATCTGCTAAAAAGCTTTTCACATAACAACCAACTCCTGCAGTTTCATAATTAAAAGTATAAGATTGCACTGCTTTTTTTGTGCCGATCATTGGAGTTACAGAATAATGCTTTGCTGTATTAGTGTTTTTTGAAAAGATAGCAAAGGTATCTGTTGTTGTAAAAAAAGTCTCCATGTACCTGTTGCCTAAACGGGAAACCTGGTAACCTGTTGCAGCAGCAAGTTTTGGCCAACTGATAAGAAACGAATCAGTGCAATTAAAACCTACTGAAGTAATGAAACGTTTTGAAATGGTGAATGTATCAGTTGTAAAAATTTCACTGTTGATCTTCATTCGCAGCAATGCTTTACTCAACAGATCAGGTGTTGAGATTTTGTAATATCCTTTTGCAAGATCAATATTGTTTGAAACCATTTGCCAACTGTTGCCATTGTCAATACTCATTTCCAGTTGCCCTGTTGTGGTGCTGTAGCCTGATTCAAACCGAATGACATTTGTTTGTGCCGGAAATAAGTGATCAGTTGATGTTGGAAAATACCAGTTGAATGTATCAACAGAATCCTGTTGATAGGCAATTGAAAAATTTTGTGAACCCAAAGGAATTGTAAAACCTTTTACAATGAACTCATAATTACCTGCAGGTGGATTATCAACTGTAATTTGTTCAGCTACATTTAAACTGTCTCTTTTTCTTACAGGTAATTGCTGCAATGCAGAAATGTTTGCTGTTGAATTCAAGACCCATGGTTGCCACAGAGTATTGTTGGCAATAAATCGCAGTTCCAGATCAAGATCATTCACCAATGCTTTGGTTGTATTGGGTACTGCTTGTGGATCGGTCCACACCAATGTTAACTTGAGTTGTTTGATGCCAGCCGGAATAGTAATGATGAATTGTTGTTGCGTATTGTTTGCAACTGTTCCCTGAAAATACCGGCCTGCTAAAATTGTGTTCACTGCTTTAAATGCATTCATACTGCCGTATCCTGATTTGAAATCAATACCCGTTGCATCAACATCATCTGCACTGTTCAGCAAAACAGCTTTAATGAGTGATGATGGAGCAAGGTTTCCGTTGTTTTTTTCTTTATAAGTTTGATGCAGAACAGCTGCAACAGCAGCTACCAAAGCAGTAGCGCCTGAACTTCCATCTTCACCAAATGCAACCATTTCAGGTTTTACTCTTCCATCAAATGCAGGACCTTTTGAACTGGGTGATAATACAATTCCAAATGAATCAATATGCCCGACAGTAATAATATTTTTTGCCTGTTTAAAATTTCCTGTGAGGTTGGCATATCCTGCAATGCCGTTGTACTGACCGGTAGTTGATGTCAATGTTCCTGAATTGCCTGCTGAAAACAGATGCAGCAATGAATTATTACTGATCACCGATGCATCATACCCCATAGCTTCTGGGCCATAATAATTTTCAACAACTGTTCCGTATGAATGATTTTGTACAAGAATATTTGATGATTGATAGTAAGTGTTGGGTTCTGGTAATAAATTCTGAAAACTGGCTGAGCTGAGATTGCTTCCCCAAGCTGCGCCTTTTGTATTGTACCAGCTATTGCCCCCGCCAGCCATCATGGTTGCCATGATCGATGCATGTGATGATGAAGTAGCAGAAGCAACTGTTGAAGTAAGTATTCTTCCTTTGAAATCAATATCTGTTGTATCAAATCGTTGTTCTTTAACAGATATGTTGATGACAGTTCCATTCAATGAAGGAAACCTGTTTTGAATGGTTGATATTTTATTTGCAGCATAATCAACAAAGCCAAACAATAATTCTTCTTTTGCTTTTTTCTTTGTATCAATAGCAATGACAATTGAATGAAGAAGTAGTTTTTCAATTTCATTCCATATACATTCAATCACTGCAAGATGTGACGGTTCATATACTGAAATAAGTTTGATTGATTTGTTTTGCTGAAGCAAGACTTCCAATTGTTTAAGATCAGTTACAGCAATTGTGTACACATTGTTGCCTTTTGGCTTTTCTTTTCTTACCTGTAAAGAAAGTAAAGGCGATAGTTTATCCACAGGCTTTTTGCCAGTTGGTTGTGCTGTTACATTTATATGATTGAGAATTACAAATAGGAAAAGAATGAGTTTGCTTCTTTTTGTCTGAACTTGTATAGGGTTATTTAAATAAAATTTCATGAATTAATTCTAATGATGAAAACTGTCTAACAGCCCGATCCTTCCATTTACGGTAAGACTTCTTCGTGTTTTTACTAAATTATGAAAGATATCCTCCTGATTTGGTCAATCGTTTAAAAAAAACTATGATTATAAAATAAATTTAAATAATTTAACGCTGTTATCTTTCATAAACCTAAATAAATAAAGACATGAGAAGAATTTTTTCCGTTGTTGCAGTTGCTTTGTTTGCAACACTTTTTATTGTTGCTTGTTCAAAAGCATCTAAAGAAACAGGTGCTGAAATTTCACAGGATGTATTAAACCAGATTACAGCTTTGGGTTTTTCAGCTGATAATGTAATTGCTGAAGATGGTGGTTATATTGTTGAAGGCGATATCTTTCTCAGCCCTCAGGATTTAACAACTCAGAAAACAGCGCATAAATTAGTTATTGCAAGCGAAGAGCAGTACAGAACAACAAATCTTGTTACAGGAACTCCAAGAGTTATTACTGTTAGTCTTAGCGGCAGAAATATTACTCAGTTGTTGATTGACGGAGTTAATGGAGCAATAGCACGTTACAATGCTGAAAATTTAGGGTTGACTTTCCAGTATGCCGGAGCAAGTGGCGGAGGTACCATTAATATTAGTGTGGTAAATACAGGTCAATATATTGCTTCTGCCGGATTCCCAAGTGGTGGTAATCCATATGGTACAATTAAATATGCCCGTAATTATACTTCAGGCTATAGTTTGGGATTTGTAACGACTGTTGTTGCACATGAAATGGGTCATTGTATCGGTTTCCGTCACACCGATTATATGAATCGTTCATATAGTTGCGGTGGTTCAGGCGGTAATGAAGGTGATGGTGGTGTAGGCGCCATTCATATTCCTGGTACACCAACGGGTCCTGATTCCGGTTCATGGATGTTAGCATGTTTAAGTGCAACAACAAACCGTCCTTTTAATAATAATGATAAAACTGCGTTGGGTTATCTCTATTAATGATCAATTAAGAAATAAAAGAAAGCTCCGTCAATTAATTGTCGGAGCTTTTCTTATTTGCGGAAGTTCTTATACAAATTGATCATCGCATTCGTTGATGCATCATGAGAAGTTATCTGATCATCCGTAATTAACTCAGGCAAAATTTTATTTGCTAATTGTTTACCCAGCTCAACACCCCATTGATCGAAGCTGTAGACATTCCAGATAACCCCCTGCGCAAAGATCTTATGTTCATATAAAGCAATCAGCTCACCTAACGTAAATGGTGTAACCTGTTTTACAAGAATTGAATTCGTAGGACGGTTGCCTTCAAATACTTTATAAGGGATCAATTCTTCTTTTACTCCTTCTGCCATCACTTCTTCTTTTGATTTGCCATTCATGAGCGCTTCTGTTTGTGCAAAGAAATTACTCATGAGTTTGTTGTGATGATCACTCAAAGGGTTGTGGCTGATGGCTGCTGCAATAAAATCAGAAGGAATTAAATGGGTTCCCTGGTGAATCAGTTGATAAAACGAATGCTGACCATTGGTGCCCGGTTCTCCCCAGATAATCGGTCCGGTGCTGTAATTTACTTTGTTGCCGTTTCTGTCAACATACTTTCCATTGCTTTCCATATTGCCTTGTTGAAAGTATGCTGCAAAGCGATGCATGTACTGATCGTAAGGAAGAATGGCTTCACTCTTTGCATCAAAAAAATTCACATACCATATGCCGAGCATGGCCATGATAACGGGTATGTTTGTTGTAAATTTTTCTGTGCGAAAATGTTCATCGGCCTTGGAAGCGCCTTTTAATAAATCTTCAAAATTTTTATAACCAATCGTTAAAGCAATGGATAAACCAATAGCACTCCATAAAGAATAACGGCCCCCAACCCAATCCCAGAATTCAAACATATTGGCTTTGTCAATGCCGAATTTCACCACATCTTTTTCGTTGGTTGATAAGGCTGCAAAATGTTTGGCAACAAATGCTTCTTCTTTAACCTGTTGTAAAAACCAATCTCTTGCACTGTGTGCATTGGTCATGGTTTCCTGGGTAGTAAACGTTTTGGAAGCGATTAAAAACAACGTTTCATCTGCTGTTACTTTTTTCAGCGTTTCAGCAATATGTGTTCCATCTACATTGCTTACAAAATATGTTTGAATCCCATCCACCCAATAAGGTTTCAATGCTTCTGTAACCATTACAGGTCCCAGGTCGCTGCCGCCGATACCAATGTTGACGATATATTTTATTTTCTTTCCGGTATAACCTTTCCATTCGCCACTATGAATTTTAGAACAGAAATTTTTCATCTGTTCCATGACACGATGAATATCCGGCATCACATCTTTTCCTTCAAACAAAACGGGCTTACCAGAAAAGTTGCGGAGTGCGGTATGCAGTACAGCTCTTTTTTCTGTATGGTTGATCAGTTCTCCTGCAAACATTTGTTCAATGGCTTCCTTCAGTTTGCATTCATCTGCCAGTTGAAAAAGCAATTGCATTGTTTGTTCGGTGATGATATTCTTTGAATAATCAAAGACCATATCTGTTTCACAACAGCTGAATTTTTGAAAACGATTCAGATCATCTTTAAACAAATCTTTCATGTTCACCTGCTTCATTTGAGCTGCATGTGCTGAAAGTTGTTTCCATGCGGTGGTTGTTGTTGGGTTAATCGATGGGAGCATGATCAAATGAGTTTATTGGTTTATTGAGACAACAGTTCAATACTTTTTATTTTGTCTTTATGTAATTGTTCAGTTAGTTTATCCAGTCCGTCAAATTTATGTTCATCACGCAGATGATATTTCACATAAACTTTTAAATGACGGTTGTAAATGTCTTCATCAAAATCAAACAGGTTTACTTCAATCATTCTCCTGCTGCCATCAACGGTAGGCCTGGTGCCGATATTCATCATCCCTTTTAATATTCTGCTTTCACCTTCAATCTGTGCTTCCACTGCATACACGCCATTAGCAGGAACAAGTTTATCCGGGTCTTCCATTTGCAGGTTAGCAGTAGGGAAGCCCAGTTTTCTGCCGAGCTTATTGCCTTCAATGACATAGCCTTTGAAGAAATAGGAATAGCCCAATAATTGATTGGCAGTTTCAATCTTTCCATTCTGCAATGCATCACGTATTTTGGTAGAACTAACGGCCACCTCATTGAGCACCTGTGGAGGAATTTCTTCTACCACATAGTTAAATGTTTCACCCATTTGTTCCAGTAATACATAATCGCCTTCACGGTTATTGCCATACTTATGATCGTAACCAATGATAATGAGTGACGGATGA
>JANMOR010000607.1:0-4297 GCA_031369435.1 Chitinophagaceae bacterium | reverse complement strand
AGCTTCTTATGCATTATTGACGTTGATGATTGCGCAGGTTTGCGATTTGCAACCCGGGGAGTTTATTCATACGTTTGGTGATGTACATATTTACAACAATCATATGGAACAGGTGAAGCTGCAGTTGAGCAGAGATTTTTTTCCTTTACCAATTATGAAATTGAACCCGGCAGTAAAAGATATTTTTGAATTTAAGTTTGAAGATTTTACACTGGAGAATTATCAGAGTCATCCTGGAATAAAAGCGCCTGTGGCTGTATAATTAGCCCCATCCCTAAAGGGAGTTTTGAAACTCTAAAAAGAAATGATCACATTATGAGTATTGCTGTTACTAATACTAAGTATGTTACAAGCCCCCCTTTAGGGGATGGGGGCACTATCTCTCTTATAGTAGCGGCTTCAACAAACAACGCCATTGGTAAGAGTAATCAATTGCTATGGCATTTGCCCATCGATTTGAAGTTTTTTAAGAATACAACCTGGGCTTTGCCTGTGATCATGGGCAGAAAAACATTTGAATCAGTCGGCAGTAAACCCTTATCTGGCAGAACCAATATAGTTGTTTCACGAAAAACTGATTTGAAATCAGAATTTGATAATGTTTGGTTTGCTGTTTCATTGGAGGATGCACTGGAACAATCAAAAAAACTGGAAGCAAAAGAAATTTGTATTGCAGGCGGTGCCCAGATCTATGAACAGGCGATGGGAATTGCCAATCGTATTTATATGACTAGGGTGCATGCACATTTTGAAGCAGATGCATTTTTCCCTGCTATCAATGATGCTATTTGGAAACTTACCCAAAACAAAGATTTTGAAGCTGATGAAAAACATGCTTATCCCTTTTCCATTCAGCAATGGGATAAAAATCAATAAAAGTAAAGAGCTGCTCTCTTTCTCATTTTTTATTTTTCATTCTTTATATGTATTCTTCATTTCAGCTGGCTATTAAATATATCAACTATAACTTTACAGCATCTAATGGAAAGGGACATGGTATTCATTCACCCTTTGTATTCGATCTTGTGGTTCAGGTACTGAATGATCAAACGAAAAATCCTGCATATAAGGAAATAGAAGTTCAACGGAATCTGCTGCTGGGAAATGAAACCATCATTGAAGTGGAAGATTTTGGTGCAGGTTCGGTAAAGGGTTTAAAAAAGCACAGGGTTGTACAACAGATTGCTGCCGGCTCTTTAAAAAAACCGAAGTATGCACAACTTCTCTACCGCCTGGTTACTTATTTTCAGCCAAAGCAAATAATTGAACTGGGCACATCATTAGGTATTACAACAGCTTACCTGGCTAAGGCCAAACAGGATGCACAGGTGATAACGATGGAAGGATCGGCTGCAATTGCATCATTAGCTGAAGATGTATTTAAAAAATTACAGTTGCAAAATATTCATCTGGTTACCGGCAACTTTGATGAAACACTGCAGGCAACCATCAACCAACTGTCAACCATCAACTTTGCTTTTGTTGACGGCAATCACCGGAAAGAACCAACGCTTAATTATTTTCATCAGTTATTGGAAAAATCAAATGAATCAACAATAATGGTTTTTGATGATATTCACTGGAGTAAGGAAATGGAAGAGGCATGGGAAACAATCAAGCAACATTCATCTGTTACATTAACTATTGATTTGTTTTTTATTGGTTTGGTTTTTTTGAGGAAGGAACAAAAAGAGAAAGAGCATTTTGTAATAAGATTTTAAATTATATATGAAGCACCGGAAAATCAATTATGTTGCTGCCTTTATTATCCTATTATTTGCAGCCCTTTTCAGGCTTTTGCTTTTACTTTTATCGTATATCTCAATTCAATCGCTCAACACGAATCTTAGTCCGGAGAAACAGATGACAATTTCTGAAGCCATTAATATTCTTTCTGTTTTCCCAATCGTTGTTTTATTAGCTGAATCTGCTTGTTATCTCATTTTCAGGAAGCGTTATTTTATACGGACTATTGTACGTTGGCATTTATGGATGACAATAATATCATCTGTTTTGTTTCCCATTGTGCAGGTGATTGTATTTTTAGGAATTCTGACTCCTGGTTATAGCACTGACGAATTGAAACAGATTGCAAAGACATATGAATCTCTAATTTTATTTATCGGTTGGTTACTTTTTGCAATTGCCCGTTTGTTTTTTATTATCGCAATGCGAAAAAGTGTTACTTCGCTAAAAGAACCAGAACAGGCAGATGAATCTACCGGCTTCCTTAATGACTTCACTCAATAATGTACAAGGCTTTAACAAAGAAGCGTTTGAACAGGTGCATGCAAGTAGTGAACAGGTTACTTCAATTCGAGTAAATCCATTGAAAAGTTCATCAGGTAGTGAGGATATTACAATTCACTATTCATCACTCACAATTCACTCCTCTGTTCCCTGGTCATCAAACGGCTTGTATCTCAGCGAACGTCCTTCCTTCACCCTTGATCCTTTATTGCATGCAGGTGTTTATTATGTGCAGGAAGCAAGCAGTATGTTTTTAGAAAAAGCCATTTCACAAACAGTTGATGTATCGAAGCCTTTATTGGTGCTTGATCTTTGTGCAGCTCCCGGTGGTAAATCAACCTTGCTGCAATCGGTTATCAGTAAAGAAAGTTTATTAGTGAGTAATGAAGTCATTCAGTCACGGGTTCATATTCTTAAAGAAAATATCATCAAATGGGGGAGTGGTAATGTTGTTATTACCAATAATGATCCTAAGGACTTTTCAAAACTAGAAGGATTGTTTGATGTGATTGTCATTGACGCACCCTGCAGCGGAAGTGGGTTGTTTCGTCGTGATCCACAGGCAATCAATGAATGGAGTAAAGATAATGTACAGCTCTGCAATCAGCGGCAGCAAAGGATCATAGCCGATGCATGGGATTGTTTGAAGGAAGATGGGGTGTTGATTTATTCCACCTGTTCGTATTCTTCAGAAGAGGATGAAGATATTCTTGACTGGATAATGAAAGAGTTGAAGGTTGAAAGTTTAAAGTTGAAGCTTGAAGAAGAATGGCGTATTGATGAAGTGCAAACACCAACTGATGCTTATGGTTATCGTTTCTGGCCATACAAAGTAAAAGGGGAAGGTTTTTTTATTGCTGCATTTAAAAAGAAAGAAGAAACAGATACAGTAAGGATGAAAGTAAAAACAATGCAACTGCCATCAAAAAATCAAATAGCAATTGTATCAGCCTGGTTACAAACAACTGATGGATTGTCTTTCATCCTGCAAGGCCAACATATTGCAGCGATTCCTGAACAGTGGAATGATACGATTCAATTCCTGATGCAGGAATTAAAAGTGAGGTATGCAGGAGTAGAGTTGGGAACAATTGCAAAAAATGATCTGCTGCCTGAACATGCATTGGCCTTATCAACCTTGGTCAGCAGTTCTGTTTATACAGTTGAATTGGATATTGAACAGTCATTGAATTATTTGCGCAGGAATGAAATAAAAATCAGCAATGACCATAAAGGCTGGGTATTGGTCAATTATAAAGGATATCATCTTGGATGGATGAAAATGCTGGGCAACCGTATCAATAATTATTATCCCAAAGAATGGCGCATACTCATGCGCTGATCCTTATTTGAATTTTGTATTGAACAGGAGTTTTATTCCGGTCCATACCATCAAAATTGCACTTCCATAAAAAAGGACACGTACCATTTCACGGTTTGGCAGATAGATCATGAGCAATGTAGAACAGATCATGAGTAAACCAAGAATAAATACAAAGGCCAACCGGTTGAAATTTTGCCTCAACGCTTTATTGGTAAAACTATCTTCCCTGAAATTGATTTCATGTTTCAACACACCTTTTCGCAGGTTGTTCATCACTTCTTTGATGTCAACAGGAAGGCGGTCGATGATATACAGATAATCTTCAGCAGAGTTTAAAACTTTATTGATGATGGCATCAAAGCTGAATTTCTCTTTCATTTTTTGTTTGGCAAAAGGTTCAATCATATGAATGAGCGAAATATCAGCTTCCAGTGATTCAGCAAATTTCTGGATGGTGCCCAATGCTTTCAGCAGCATGTAAAGATTGGAAGGAACTCTCAATCCATGCCGGAGAATGACTTTAAATGTTTCGGCCATGAGACCTGAGAGATCTACTTTATCATATGAAATATAACTGTACTTCTGAATCAATTCACTGATTTCAAATTCAAGATCGGCCTGGTCTTTATAAAAACCAATCTCAAGTAAAGCAAGCAATGCTTTGGTGATGCGATGCGTATCCTTTCTGGCAAAGCCCAGCATAAAATTGATGAGTGCCTGTAT
>JANMOR010000573.1:0-2662 GCA_031369435.1 Chitinophagaceae bacterium | reverse complement strand
GGATGCAGCACATCGCACTCCTGTTTTACTTCCGGTTATTCCTGTTGGCGCAGGAATACGTTATGCTGTTACACCACAAATTGTTTTGAATGCAGAACTGAATTACCGCACAACATTTACTGATTATTTGGATGGTTTCAGCAAAGCAGCGAATCCAAAAAGAAAAGATCATTTCTATAGTATATCAGTAGGTGCTATTTACAGGTTTGGAAAAAAGAACAGTTGGGATTGTCCGCCGGTGCGGTAGAGTTGAATTGATGATACAATAAGATTGTATTGATATTTCATCAACTTACTAATGTTAAGCTTTAATTTGTAGTTCAATTGAACAGATTACTGCTTATGCATTTCAAATACAAACGTATAGCAACAGAGGCTGTCTTTTTTCTTATTAGCGGTATCCTGCTGATTGGTATTGGCCAAAAAGCGTTTGGCATCAGTATCACCAACGATGAAGCGTATTCTTTTTTCTTGGTGAAAACAAATTATATCAACGCCTTGGTTGGCACAGCCAATACCCATTGGTTGAATTCCTTTTTCATCAAACTTCAAACACTTGTTTTAGGTAATGAAGAGTGGATGTGGAGGCTGCATCTCTTATTCTTCTTTGGTTTGTACCTGCTTGCTGCAAGGGCAATTGTTGTAACATATTTTGATGGTATATGGACATGGGTCGTTTTCTTTTTACTCGTAGCTAATCCATACCTCAACGATTTTTTTTCAATAGCAAGAGGCTATGGCCCGGCCGTTGCATTAATGAGCTGGGCTGTTTATTTCTTTGCAGGCTATTTTCAACAACCCGGTAAACGCAATTTTTTGTTAGCCAGTTTGTGTGCATCTCTTGCCGTAATCAGTAATTATACAGTACTGTATTTCTTCTTGCCTGCAGGGGTGCTGGTTGTTGCAATGATTGTAAGCAAACAGTTACCTGCATTTACTGTAAGGGAAAATAAAGCCGCCATCTTTATTACAGTTTCAACATTTTTGTTTGCTGTAGCCAATCTCTTATTTATCAAATATTATACAGGCGACCTTGAAACTGGTGGTGATGAATCGCTGGTATATGATACAATCGGGTCGCTCATCAAAAATTTTTCGTACGGGTATATTACAGCAACTCCTGTTATTGCCGGATGGATATTGATCCTGTTGATTGCATTGCTGTTTATTGTAGCTGTGGTCAACTATTGGAATAAAAAGCAGATCAGGCTTTTTCATTTTGTAAATGTTGTATTAGTTGGAGCACTCCTGATTGGTTTGCTGTTTCACCTGCTGTTTCAAACACCTTATAATGAAGGAAGAACGGCTGTTTATTTATATCCGTTGATCATTCTTTCTGTTATTACAGGTGTTGAGTTTGTTGTAACGAAATATCAATTGCTGAAAAATGGGATTGCTGTTTTGTTGTTGGCTTGCAGTTTTAGTGCAATCGTTTTTTCTATAAAAGCAGCTTATACAGATTTTTGTTTTGAAACAAGAGACCAGGTGGGTATTGACAAAGTGATGCTGGAATTGCAAAACCGTTATACTGCTGAAACAACTATTGCATTGCCTTCCTGGCATTATGGAGTGCATGTAAACTATTACCAGTTGTTAAACCCCGAAGGATATGCTTTTCGTACACTTAAGTATAAATATCCAGAAACGGGTGTGCATACTGATTCGGTAATAGCAATCATGAAACAAAGCGATGTAGTTGTGTTATATCCTGCAAAAGATACAGGCATCCTGCAACAGGCGGGCTTTCGGTTTACCAAATTAACCATTCTTAAAAACAGCAATGTGGTTATTTTTAAACCGGTTCAATAGCTTTTGCAGAAAAGGGAATGATTGAGCTGACATACTTGTAGTTTTTTATTCTACCTGAATCTTTTTTTTTGTTTTGGGCAAACAAATCTATTTGCTACGATGCTTATTTTACAACATCAGATTTTCTTACATTTAAAATCCAGCCAGAGTTGGTTAAGACTTTTCCAAATACCATGTATAAAAGGTTTTGGAGATAATTCGTAGAATACAATTGTCTTATTTTCTTCCAAACACTTTTTCAGGTGTACAATGCAATTGAGCGTGATTGGTTGTTGCTGCATATAATCCAGCATGTCAATTGTTCCTGTAAAGGTTTTCAAATCGCCGCTAGCGGTTTTAGTTTTTTTGAATGCTGTTTGTACCGGTGTTATTTTTTCAACCGGCACTTTATAGCCTTGCCGATTTGTTTCAATCAATCCTGTATAGTAAGCTTTTAAATTAGCAGCGATGATATTCGCATCCATCGTTGGTGAACCATCGAGCCACCATAAAAAAGCATAGGTCCAGTATTCATCCGTTTTTACTTTGGCCCAGCCCGGGGTAAAGCGGATATCTTCAACTCCTTTGTAAGCAATTTGCGGAGCAAAGCTGATGGGGATGAGGAATCGTTCGATACCCCAATCTTTTGGTGCTGTAAAATGGTAGGGAGCTTGCCATGTATGCCCATCAAATTCAGTCTTTGTCACTTCTTGTGCATAGAGATCTAAAGAGATCAGGCAAAGCATGAGACGAAGTAAAAGTTTCATTTTGATGAAATTTTTTGGTGGGAGTATTTAAGGTAAGCACAATTTTTATTTCGAACAATGTTCTACTAACCGCTTTAACTTTTTGTTCTTTGCACATCTTTTAATGC
>JANMOR010000550.1:0-2658 GCA_031369435.1 Chitinophagaceae bacterium | reverse complement strand
ACATTAAATACGATGGTTTTTAAATCGCCTGTTGCAGGAGCGCTGATTACAACTTTCTTTGCACCGGCAGTGATGTGAGATTCTGCTTTTGCTTTATCAGTAAAGAAACCGGTACATTCCAAAACAACATCTACATTATGTGATGCCCATGGAATTTGTGCAGGATCTTTCTGTGCATATATTTTTACCTCATCTCCATTAACAATAATTGAATTGTCAGTACTTTTTACTTCCGCATCAAAACGCCCCTGGGCTGAATCATATTTCAGCAAATGTGCCAATACCTTTGGCGATGTAAGATCGTTGATGGCTACAATCTCAATGCCTTCCATTTTATATATCTGGCGATATACCAATCGGCCGATGCGTCCAAACCCGTTAATTGCAACTTTTACTGTGCTCATTGAATAAATAATTTAGGAATTTAAAATGCGCTGCGAAGTTAAAGAGTTTCAGGATTAAAGCCCGTTAGTTTTTGAATGTTATCCGCATTATTATCTCCGTTCAGTTGTTATTGTAATACTCACAACTAGTGTTACAACAACATTGATCTGGATTATGAGAAATAATAAGACTTCATTTTTTAAAATTGTTTGGCAGGAAACCTGCCTAAACCTATCTTTGCCGTCCCAAAAATAAAGGCCGCGTTGGTCAAGGGGTTAAGACGCCTCCCTTTCACGGAGGAATCACGGGTTCGAATCCCGTACGTGGTACAAAGTCCTGCTGAAAAGCGGGATTTTTTGTTTTTAAATACCCATGATTTTAGTGTTGAAATAAGAAAATTTTATTGCAAAAACACAACCTCAATTCCAATTTTACTACGTTTCAAATTGGTAAAAATGCCGGCTCCAACCATCAAAAAAAGGTTTTACAAACCTGAAATCAAAAAAAATTTTACTTTTTTTAAAAAATATTTTTACTTGCTTTTATTGATTTTCAACGTATTTGCGATGTAAAAAATACGCAAACGTAGTTGTCCATGATAGTTACGTAGAATTACTATTGTGTATGTGAAATACTCGGCGCAACTTTGTACCAGTAAAGAGATACCCTTAGACGATTTGATAGTTTTTAGATTAGATGAATAGTTAGAAGCATAAGATCCGTTCCAGAAAGACCCGTACCAATTCAGTCCCTATTAAAACAAAATAAAATGATTTACCTGTACCCAACCGTAAAAAAAGCTGTAAAGCACGTATTAACACTGTGCATTCTGCTTGCCTTCAGCCAATCGGCTTTTTCTCAACTTTATTTTAATAACCCCATTCTTATCAGTGGTACTGATAATTTACCAGGTGCTATCTATCGTTATGATAATGTTGCTCCCGGTATCAACGGCTTTGTTAGGATCGACAGCCTTGTAAATGGCAGTACCATTTTGAGTATGGATGATAATGGTTTTGGTTATGATGGTGGTTTTCAGCCCCAGATCAAAAATGGTGGAAGAGACACCTCATATGCTGTATTCACCATCAGCTTTATAAGTTCCGTTACAAATCTTCCTTTTGTATTTCCTGCTTTAACAGCAACCATCCTTGATATTGATGGCAACAACCAGGTAAAAGAATTTGCTGAACTCAATCTTAATAACGGCATACCTTCCCTGATGAGTGTCATTCCAGAAATCGGCCTTCAAAGTTTTGGCGGGACTACAATGGCCAGAAATATAGCCGGAAATGAAGTTGGTGGTATTGACACAAGTGCTAAAGAGGTCATGTTCCAGGTTGCCGGCATTTCAATTTCTTCCTTTAAATTAAAGTTTGGTACAGTTTCACAAACAAATTCGAAAGCTTCAAGACAATATAGTTTGTACTTTAATGCTTTTTCTCTGCCTGCTTCTTTACCAGTTACATTAATCAGTTTCCAGGCCACACTGAAAGATAAAAATGCTTCCCTAAACTGGATCAGCAGCAATCATTATAATTTCAGCCATTATGTTGTTGAAAAAAGTACTGACGGCAGAAATTTTGAACAGGCTGCTGTATTATTTGTTGATGCTAATTATTCAAATGCATCAAACGGTTACAGTTACAAAGATAATTTGCAGAACAGTTCATCAAAAGTGTTTTACTATCGTTTGAAGATGGTTGATACGGATGATAAATATTCTTATTCTGAAGTAAGAATGGTTCGTTTAGCCACAGAAAATAAAGTACAGATCAGCACTTTCCCTAACCCCGTAGTAAATGAATTACGTGTAATGGTTCCGGTTGAGTGGCAGGAGAAAGCTGTTACGTATGAAATTTATAACAGTAGTGGAGTAATGGTAAGTCGTGTACAAAACAGCAAGGCTGCACAAATACAACAACTGAATGTACAGCAATTAAACAGCGGTAACTATATTGTAAAAGTGAGTAACGGTTCTGCTGTAAGTACATCAAAAATTGTTAAGATCAACTAATAAACCGGTACAGACCAATTCAACTCAGCTAACCTTATTTTGTTTTACCCAGGATCCACATGGATTTTTCTGATGGTCACCCCCGATTCGTTCGGGGGTTTCTTTTTTTACTGGTTCAGATTCCTGTTTCAAAATGAAGTTCTGGTATGGCAACATCAGTAAACCCTTTCTTCATCAATCGTTGTTGAAATGCCTGCTGCACATCATACTCACCATGTACTAAAAACAATTTCTCTACCTGTTTCGGATCCTGACAG
>JANMOR010000540.1:0-2004 GCA_031369435.1 Chitinophagaceae bacterium | reverse complement strand
TTCTTTTTTATATGCGAGGTTCCGGCCCACACCCATGTAGGGCATCCCTGCAAGGGCATAAGAAAAATATTGAAGCGCTGATAAAAATGTTTCAAAGCGAATGATCTTATTCAACAGACCGGGTTTTTTATAATATGCACCATAGCCCAATGCAATTTCTTTTCCATTGGCAAAGGCGCCCTGCATCAGCTCAATCCATTTACTGCCGGCAGGTTTGCAATCAGCATCGGTTAATAAAAGCAATTCATGTTTTGCTTCTTTGATGCCGATTGATAAAGGAAATTTTTTACCGGGTATATGTCTTGCTTCCTGTTTCAGTTCAATGGGGCGCAGATTTTTAAATGGTTTGGATAAATACTCCAGCACATACTTGCTATCGTCGAATGAATTATCATTGACTGTAATTACTTCAAACGTTGATCGGTAATCCTGTTGCAGTACATGCGGTAAATTATCGGCAAGGTTTTGTGCTTCATCCCTCGCACATACAATTACCGATACAGCATGTTGTATAGAACTTTCCTGTTTTGGTTTTTTATAAAAAGCCAAACGCATAAAAAAGTACAGGTAATAAAAAACCTGTACGGCTGCTGTTATACAAAAAGCAGCAAAAATGATTTCGGGCCAGTGCAAACTCATAAGCAGCTGCGAAAATATTGTATTAGAAGGAAACTCTTGCAGTAATGTTACTCAGATTTGTTAACCCTGTTTGAATAAAATAGTTATAAATAGGTAACCACCACTTTTGGCTAATGACTAATGGCTATCGGCTATCTTTGCCCCTTATGGCGGCTTTACAGTTTCAATTGCAACATACAGATATCTTTTCGAAAGCAAGGGCAGGAGAAATATCAACAGATCATGGCATTATTCAAACACCCATCTTCATGCCTGTGGGTACAGCAGGTAGTGTAAAAGCATTGACCATTGAACAGTTGAAAAAAGAGGTGAAAGCTGAAATCATTTTGGGGAATACCTATCATTTATATCTGCGCCCCGGAACAGAAATACTGGAGGCCGCAGGAGGATTACATCAATTCAACGGCTGGGACAAACCCATTTTAACTGATAGCGGAGGCTACCAGGTTTTTTCTTTAGCAGCCAACAGGAAGATCAACGAAGAAGGAGTGTTGTTTCAAAGTCATATTGATGGAAGTAAACATTTATTTACTCCCGAAAGTGTCATGGATATTCAGCGAACCATTGGTGCTGATATTGTAATGGCTTTTGATGAATGCCCGCCTTACCCCAGCGATTATAACTATGCAAAAACGTCGATGGAACTAACGCATCGCTGGCTGGATCGTTGCATCAGGCATTTTCAAAACACACCTGATAAATATGGATACACACAAAACCTGTTTCCGATTGTGCAAGGCAGTACTTATAAAGATTTGCGTACAGCATCTTCACAATTTATGGCCAACGCCAATCTTACAGGTTGTGCTATTGGTGGATTAAGTGTAGGTGAACCTGAAGAGATGATGTATGAATTCACTGAATTGTGTTGCGATGAATTGCCTGTAGAAAAACCTCGTTACTTAATGGGCGTTGGAACACCCTGGAATATTTTAGAATGCATTGCTTTGGGTGTTGATATGTTTGATTGTGTAATGCCAACAAGAAACGGACGCAACGCCATGCTGTTCACCAGTAAAGGTGTTATTAATATCGATAACAAGAAATGGGAAAAAGATTTCTCTGTACTGGATGATGGAATAGATTGTGAAATGAGTAATTATTACAGCAAAGCTTATCTGCGTCATCTCATCAAAGCAAAAGAAATAACAGGCCTCACCATTGCAAGTGTTCATAATCTTGCTTTTTATTTATGGTTGGTGAAACAGGCGAGGCAGCATATCATCTCAGGTGATTTTGTAAGCTGGAAAAAGGAGATGGTGGAAGTGATGAAGACGAGGTTGTAAAAGTTGACAGCATCCCTTACCCATTATTGCTGCCAGTTACTCGCCCCTTAACAATTTCTTTTCCAATTTCTATCCTTAC
>JANMOR010000520.1:0-3085 GCA_031369435.1 Chitinophagaceae bacterium | reverse complement strand
GCACCGGTTTATTAAAAGGAAAGCAATGCACTACACACTGGCGCTTTATTAATGAGTTCAGGCAAATGTTTCCTGATGCACTTGTGGTAGATGATAAGATCATGACCGATGATGAAGGTATTTATACAAGCGGTGGTGCATACTCTTATGTAAATCTTGTTGTGTACCTCATTGAAAAATATGCAGGCAGGGAAATTGCTATCATGATTGCCAAAGCATTTATGATTGATATCGACCGCATCAGCCAATCACCCTTTATTATGTTCCAGGGACAGAAAGCACATGAAGATGAGCCGGTGAAAAAAGCACAGGAATTTATTGAACAGAATTTCCAGGAAAAAATTACTGTTGATCAGCTTGCTTCCATGCTGGCACTGGGCCGCCGGAATATGGAACGCCGGTTTAAAAAAGCGACTGCTAACACCGTCGTTGAATATATTCAGCGGGTGAAAATAGAAGTGGCTAAGAAAGAACTGGAAACCAGCCGCAAAAATATCAATGAAGTAATGTACGATGTAGGTTACTCCGATACAAAAGCCTTTCGCACCACTTTTAAAAAAATCACCGGACTTTCACCGGTTGATTATAAAAGAAAGTATAATAAAGAAGCGGCAGTGGCTTAAATAGTTTAGCAATCAGAAGGTTAGGTAATTTATTCATCAACTATTTCTTTCATATAATAATTTGACTATTTTGTTCACCCATAGCCAAATGATCATTTATGAAAAAGATTGCTCTTCTATTAGTATTGTCAGTCCTTCTTTATAATTCTGCAAACAGCCAAACCGGTATTTTCAGTTACGGATCGTCATGGAAATATCTTGATAATGGAACCAACCAGGGTACTGCATGGTCAGCCACAGCATTCAGTGATGCAGCATGGGCCAGTGGAAACGGGCAGTTAGGTTATGGCGATGCTGACGAAGCTACTGTTGTGAGTTATGGTCCCGATCTGAATAATAAATATATCACAACGTATTTCAGAAAAACAATCAGCATCAGTAACCCATCTGCCTTCAGCAGCTTTACAGCCAATGTAAAAAGAGACGATGGAATTATTGTTTACATAAACGGAGCAGAAGTGTATCGCAACAATATTGCTGCAGGTGCAGTGAGTTATACCACGTTGGCTGCATTGGCAAGTGATGATGGAGCTACTCCGCAAACATTCAATATTGCTCCCGGTTCTTTTGTTGCAGGTAATAATGTAATAGCAGTTGAAATACATCAGAACGCACTCACTAGTTCCGATATCAGTTTTGATATGGAATTATATGGCACACCTGTTCCTGTTAACGCAACCATCATTCCTTACAACAGCAGCTGGAAATACAAAGACAATGGAACCAACCAGGGTACTGCATGGCGTGCAACAACCTTTAATGATGCAACATGGGTAAGTGGTAATGCACAGTTAGGATATGGTGATGGCGATGAAGCTACGATTGTAAGTTTTGGAGCCAATGCCAACAAAAAATATATCACTACGTATTTCAGGAAAACAATTTCTATCCCTGATACAAGCATATTCAGCGGTTATACATTAAATATTAAACGGGATGACGGAGCAGTTGTGTATATCAATGGAACAGAAGTATATCGTACCAATATGCCAACAGGAACCATCAGTTATACAACCAAGGCTTCCACAGCAGCGGCTGATGATGGCATTACTGCACAAGTAAAAACATTATCCATCTCTCAGTTAAAACAAGGGAATAATGTAATTGCTGTAGAAATGCATCAGAATGCCGCTAACAGTACTGATCTTTCTTTTGATCTTGAATTAATAGGAACAGGTGGTGGCGGAGGAACTACTGCCAGTTTAACACGTGGACCTTATATGAACAGTGCATTACAAAACAGTATTGTTATCAGATGGCGAACAGATGTGGCCACCAACAGTAAAGTAAGTTACGGTACAACTGCCGGAAGTTTAATTCAATCTGTTACAGACAACACTTCATCCACTGAACATGTGGTTACATTAACAGGATTAACAACCAACACACTTTATTATTACAGCATTGGTTCAACCACACAAACGTTGCAGGGTGATGCAACTAATTATTTTAAAACCATGCCGGTTGCCGGAAGTACACAAAAGATAAGAGTGATGGCCATGGGTGATATGGGTAATAATTCAACCAACCAGGTAAATGTGCGGAATGCATGGCAGGCATTCAACGGAACAAACTATACCGATGCATGGATCTTATTAGGCGATAATGCATACAACAATGGAACAGATGCAGAATATCAAACCAACTTCTTTAATATTTACCAGGGCAGCTTAACAAAGAATCATGTGTTATGGCCGGCACCGGGTAATCATGATTATGCAAACAATGCTTCACGTCAGGCCGATCATGTAATTCCTTATTACGACATGTTCACCTTGCCTAAGAATGCTGAAGCAGGAGGAGTAGCATCCAATACTGAAGCATACTATTCTTACAATTATGGCAATATTCATTTTGTAGCATTGGATTCATATGGTTGGGAAACAGGCAGCACCAGGTTATATGATACATTGGGGCCGCAGGCAGTTTGGTTAAAACAGGACTTAGCTGCTAATACACAACCATGGGTTGTAGTTTATTTCCATCATCCTCCATATACAAAAGGATCTCATAACAGCGATACTGAATCAGAACTGATCAATATGCGTGAACGGGTTGTTCCTATTCTTGAACGTTATAAAGTTGATTTGGTATTAAATGGGCACAGTCATAGTTATGAAAGAAGTTTTTTAATTAACGGACATTATGGATTGGAAAATACATTCAGTGCAGGAAGTCATGCATTGAGTTCATCAAGTGCTAAATATGATGGTACTGCCAACTCCTGTACCTATATCAAAAATGCTTCAGAAGTAAGGAATGGAATTGTGTATGCATTGGTGGGTTCTGCGGGACAGTTGGGTGGAACAACAGCTGGCTATCCGCATGATGCCATGTATTATTCCAATACTACCAATGGAGGAACACTTTATTTTGAAATTGAAAATAACCGGTTAGATGCAAAATGGATTGGTGCAGATGGAGTGATACGGGACAACTTCACCATCATGAAAAATGTAAAC
>JANMOR010000510.1:0-1564 GCA_031369435.1 Chitinophagaceae bacterium | reverse complement strand
ACTTATTTAAATCAACTCGGTTTTTATAATATTCAATCTGTTGAAATTTTAAAAGGACCAGCTTCCAGTTTATACGGGGCCGGTAGTGGTGGTACAGTGTTATTAAAAACAACAGGTATTGATAAACCTGCCGGTGTGGGTGTTGATTATTCATTCGGAAGTTTTGGTTTACACAACACAAATATCATTGCAAGAATTGGTGATGGCAACACACAACAAACCATCAGCTTCAGCAAACTAAAAAGTGATGGTTACCGTGCATGGACCAAATTAAAAAGAGATGTGTTCAGTTGGGAAGCAAAGATGAACCTGAATCAAAAACAGGCACTGCATACATTCCTGATGTATGCAGATCTCTCGTATCAAACACCGGGAGGATTGAATGCTGCTGAGTTTGCAGCCAATCCAAAACAGGCAATACCTGCAGTGGGCATCAACCCCAGCAGTGCACAAGCCAATGCATCGGTGAATCAAAAAACATTTTTTGCTGGCATCAGTCATTTATATACCATCACAAAGAATTTAAAAAACACAACCACATTGTATGGTGCGTTTTCAAAATTCGCTAATCCTACCATCCGCAATTTTGAACGCAGGTCAGAACCGCATACTGGAGGACGATCTGTTTTTTCTTATGAACCTGCTATTGGTTTGGGTGAATTAAAATTAATTGCCGGTGCAGAATTGCAACGTGGTTGGTATAATATCCGTGTTTATAGAAATAAGTTTGGTATAAGCGACAGTTTACAAACAGAAGATGAAGTGAATCCGTTTACGATGAGTGCATTTGTACAGGCCGATTGGAAACTGCCGCATAACTGGATCATTACTGCAGGTGCAAGCAGCAACTACAATACCATTGAAATTATACGGTTGAATAAATTTCCGCTCAGACCGCAGAAAAGAACATATGATAACGAACTGGCACCAAGAGTATCGTTGCTGAAAAAAATAGGAAATCAATTTTCAGTGTACGCATCTGTTGCCAAAGGTTTTTCACCGCCTACTTCTGCAGAAGTGTTGCCTTCAACCGGCGTGATCACTATTGATCTTAATGCAGAAGAAGGATGGAACTATGAAGCAGGTGCAAGGTTCAACTGGAAAGAAAAATTATTTGTTGACATCAATGGTTTTTATTTTAATCTCAACAATACCATTGTGCAACGCAGGGACCAGGCAGGTGCTGATTACTTTACCAATGCTGGATCAACAGAACAATTAGGTTTTGAATCCTATGCCAAATATAAATTCACCGATGACAGCAAACAGTTCCTGTCGCAGTCTGCTATCTGGATCAGTTATACAAGAAATGATTTTACTTATAAAGAGTTTAAACAGATCACAACCGACTTTAGTGGCAAACAAATACCAAGTGTGCCCAAAACCATTGTTGCAGCTGGTGTTGATCTGTTGATTCAACCGGGAGTGTATCTCAACATCAAGTATATCTACATAGAAAAAACACCTCTGAACGTTGCAAATTCATTTTATGGAGTCGATTTTCATTTACTGTCATTGCGTTTTGGTTTCAGGCTTCTCTTATTTGGCTAACTTCAGGAAGAGG
>JANMOR010000509.1:0-2824 GCA_031369435.1 Chitinophagaceae bacterium | reverse complement strand
GATTCAATTTGATGATTCGGTTTAATGATTAACGAGTACCTGTCGTTTTAGATTACATGTCAAAATTAGGTTCTATGTTTTACATAGTACATTGTTTTATGCCGAATGGCCAATATGATTGATATTCGGCAAATCAATGACGTTCATATGACGAACGACTTAAAAACATGTTACAGTTATTCTTACTTTTAGTAGGAAAGGCAATTTTTGGAGATAGATGGGAGAACATAAAAAAAGGCCCCTGAAAGGAGCCTTTACATTACATATTTGAAGATTATTTTACATCATTATGGGCTCTTTGCTTACTAACAAAATAAAGGACTATGCCAAGAATAATTAAACCAAGCGAAATTAACTCAGCCTGTGTAGGTTGAAAGGGCAAATCATGATATTTTGTATTAACCCTGATCTTTTCAATAAAAAAGCGTTCAAGTCCATTTAATATTAAGTACAACGAGAACAACCCTCCGGCCAGTTTTATTTTCCCTCTTGCAAAAATTAAAACACCAAAAAGGATAAGGCAAACCACGGTTTCATAAAACGGTGTTGGAAAAACCGGAACCGGCAAATAATTACAATGATCGTCCTGTTCACAACCGGCCAGTTTCACGCCTACCCTGTTTACATTATGCGGATAAGTATAAGCAAACATCCAATCTGGTAAAAAAGAAGGTGCTTTAAAAGATACATGAGGTATATCTTCCAGCTTTACATCCTTGAATTCCTGTTGTAAATAAGTTGGATTGTTTTGCAATGATTGTTGAAACTCACCAGGTATTGCTAAACGAACTGTTGCAGTTGAATCAGCAACATATGCACTGTTGGGAATACCCCAATCACCATCACCTGCAACCTGGCAGCCAATACGGCCAAGGGCATATGCCAGCATTAATGTAGGGCCCATCGTATCGGCCAAATGACGGATTGATATGCCTTTACGTTTAGAAAAAATAATAATCGCAATGGCAGCACAAATCAATCCACCATAAAATGTTAACCCACTGAATGAAACCAATGACCCAACAGGATCTTTTACAAAATCATCCCAATTTTCAAGGTTGTGAAATATTTTAGCGCCGGCAAAACCAAAGATGGCAGCCATGATTGTTATATCACCAACTCTTTCATGCGGCCATACACGAACCATTCGCTCTTCAGGCTTTGCTGCTTTTTGTTTATTCTTTTCATACCACTTTAATCCGCCAAACAACAGAGCTAAAAAAATACCTGCACCCCAGCTTCCCTGTGCTGAAAAAATATATTCCTGGGGATCAATACCCTCGCCGGCATTCATAAAGGCACCAATGATTTTATAACCCATTACAAAACCAAGCAATGCATTCAATAATATTTCACTTGTTGTGGCTGGTTTTCCAAATACACGTTTTTCTTCTTTTGGTTGAAGAAGGCCTTGCTTTTCTTTTCGTTGCAAACCTTTGGTCAAAACAATAGCTCCGCCAATAAATGCAAGTGCTACAAAAAAACCAAAGGAGTTGAGGAATCTTGCCCATTCCCATTCCACACCAAACACTTCCTTGAAAAAATAATATAAGTTGGGATACATGCAGTAAAATTGAGCTGCAATGATACTTTAAAAAAATTGGATTGTTCAGGCATCAGTGCAAAGAGTAGATAAATAAAAATCCCCCGGCATTACTACCAGGGGAATAACTCTGCTACGAACAAAGCTGAAAAATGCAGAGCCATTAGTTACAATGCTCTTCAAACGCACCTATCAGGTTCTGTGCAATCATTTGTGCAGGGCGGCCTTCGATCATATGGCGCTCAACAAAATGAACCAATTGTCCATCTTTAAATAATGCAATAGCTGGTGAACTTGGCGGGTAAGGCAACAAATGTTCACGAATCTTTTTAATTGCATCGGTATCAAAACCGGCAAAGCTGGTTAATAAATGATCAGGACGTTTTGTGCTGTTATGAACAGCCATTAATACACCTGGTCTTGCGCTACCTGCAGCACATCCGCATACTGAATTGATAAATACCAAACTGGTTCCTTTTTGTGTTAATGCTGAATCAACTGAATCTGCTGTTAACAACTCATCAAATCCTCCTTCTGTCATTTCACCCTTCATGGGAATTACTATTTCTGCTGGATACATATTGAAATTTGTTTTTGAATTCAACACAAAATTAAATGAATTGTTGCAACTGCAATCAAAACAGGAAATTTTGTCGCATTTATTTACAATAGTTTGACTTTATGTCTGAAAAGAATTCGCTTAACAGAAGTTATGGCTTGGAAAATTGGGTTGGTTTATCATTTGATGATACCATACCACAATTAAAAATTTTAAAAATAAATATTATGACAATGGTAAAAGTTCACAACCCCGTTTTGAAAAACCTCAATTCATTTTTTTATGATGAGTTTTTCAATGAGTTACCTGCATTTGGTAAAGCATCTAATAATCTATACTCACCAGCAGTAAATATTATTGAAACTG
Organism: Chitinophagaceae bacterium; assembly: GCA_031369435.1. Taxonomy (GTDB): domain Bacteria; phylum Bacteroidota; class Bacteroidia; order Chitinophagales; family Chitinophagaceae; genus Lacibacter. The sequence continues at coordinate 356 of JANMOR010000509.1, read as the reverse complement.
CAGATGCTTATCACCTGGAGTTGAATGCTCCCGGCCGTAACAAAGAAGATTTTAAACTCACCGTTGATAAAGGATTACTTACTATCAGCTATGAGAAAAAAGAAGAAACAAAAAATGAGGATGCAAAAGTAGTTCGCAAAGAATTCAGCTATCAGAGTTTTAAACGCAGCTTCAGCATTGATGAAAAAATTAATTCAGAAGCCATCGAGGCGAAATATGAAAATGGGTTATTGAAACTTTTGCTTCCCAAACTTGCAGAAGTAAAACAACCGGTGAAAAACATTTCCATTCAGTAATGAATGCAATATAGCTTGTTTTAGAGCAGTTGGTTTTGGTTTACAACCCGTTGTTTTTAC
>JANMOR010000487.1:0-4264 GCA_031369435.1 Chitinophagaceae bacterium | reverse complement strand
CCTTATTTGAAATGAAAATAGAATACAATAATTTATACACCCATTTTATTTTTACAACATTGCACCGCTTACCACTTATTGCTGAAAAGCATCGGGAACGAATTGAAAAATACATTACCGGCATTGTAAACAATAACGATTCACATTTGTATTCTATATACGCTAATCCTGAACATGTTCATTTTCTTGTGTCCCGTTCTCCCAAATTTTCAGAAGAAACCCTTGCCACTATTGTTGCTGAAAGTTCTCAACAATTCATAAACCAAAATAAACTATGTGAAAGCCGGTTTGCATGGCAGGAATCTGCTTCTGCTTTTTCAGTATCGAAGTCGGATGTTGACAGAGTTTGCAAATACATTCTTAATCAACCGGAACATCATCGTAAAGTAAGTTTTCAGGAAGAATATGATGAGTTTATAAAATTTTATCAAAAAACGTTGCACCCTTTTATGAGGCATGAATCAAAATAAGGTAATAAGGTTGTAGGTACACAATAAACTATTTTTTCTACTAAGGTTAAAGCATTACATCCTTGACATATACCAGTTCAACGTTTTCTCCATTTTTTTGAAACTGAAAATAGTAGTGATTATTTTCTGCAGCCGCACAAAAGCTGTTTCGCTCTTAACCACATAATCAAAAGCTTTATGGTGCATACAATTGATGGCCACATCAATTTTGTCCTGGGAAGAAAGCATCACCACCGGAATATCGGGGTTGAGAGCTTTTATCTCATCCAGGGTTTCAATGCCATTCATTGCTTTGGCATCAATACCATCGAGGTGGTAATCTAAAATTATGACATCTGGTTTGTTTGACAGCTGTTCCAAACAAAGCTCACCTGTTGCAAAAGTTTCAACTTCAAAATCGGCATTATTCAGAAATTCAATTTGCAGTGATTTTAAAAACAACGCATCATCATCTACAAGAAAGAGTTTTATTTTAGTTTCGTTATTCATTCGTTAGCATTTTATTAAAGATTCATCAGCCTTATTTTATTTAAAATATGATGCAGCTTGCTGAATGCTGTTTTGCCTTTAACAACATAATCAAAAGCCCTGTGGTGCATACAATTAATGGCTACATCAATTTTCTCCTGTTCAGATAAAACAACCACAGCTATATCTGAGTTATACCGTTTTACTTTATCCAGTACCTGTGCACCGTTCATAGCATCTTTGTTTACTCCATTGAGCCAGTAATCTAAAATAATCACATCGGGGTTCTGCGATAAATGCTCAATACAAAGCTCCCCGCTTGAAAAGGTTTTAATACTGTATTCATTTTGCTTGTTCATTTCAATTTCCTCATCTTTCAAAAACAAGGCATCGTCGTCAACGAGGAATATTTTTAATTTTGCCTGTTTATTCATCTTCGTTTTTATTGAGTTGATCGAACACTGCTGTTAATTCTACAATAGCATTTTGTATCATATTTTCAATTTCTGTAATCATTTCAACTATTTCAGGAAGGCCGGTTCCATCTTTATTTGTGTCTGCCTGCCCGCCATCCACAACTGTTTCCTTTCTTTCCCTTGCATAATCCTGTATTTGTTTGGCCATCAGTTCATACCTGGCATCAATACCCATGATTGAAAAAGAGGGAATCATTTTATGCACTGCTGCATAAAGGGTTTGCCAGTCCTGCGTTTCAATACTTTCTTTCATGGCAGTTACTAAAGGCGGGGTTTGATCGATGTAAATGGAAATCATTTCCCTGATCAATGCTTTGTTCGACTTTGTATGCTGGTATAAATAAGCAAGATTGATATAACTCAACTCTTTAACTGTAGCTGATCCCGGTTCTTTCTTTTTCTTTTGTTCAAAGGGAGTTATTTTTTTTACCAGCCCCACAATTTTGTTATACAATAATCTTTCATCAACGGGTTTGGTAATATAATCATTCATGCCGGCGGCCTTACATTTTGCCAGGTCAACCGTTGTTACATCGGCTGTTAAAGCAATAATGGGAATGTTAGAATGCAGGTTGTTACGGATGTGTTCTGTTGCTTCAAACCCGTTCATTTCGGGCATTTGCAGATCCATCAAAATAATGTCGTAGGTTTTATGCTTCATTTTTTCTATGGCTATTTTTCCATTGGCCGCAATATCCCGTTCAAACCCAAACTCATCCAATATGGTTTTCATCAGCAATTGATTGAGCGACATATCTTCAACCACCAATACTTTAATGTTTTCAATTTCACTATCCAATTCTATCAGCTCCGCATCCAGTTCTACTTTATCGGTTGTTTTTTTAAAATTCAACGTAAAGCTGAAAACTGAACCTTCATTTACTTTACTTTTTACATTGATGGTTCCTCCCTGCGATTCTACCAGTTGTTTTACAATGGCAAGCCCCAGTCCTGTACCTCCGTACAACCTGGAAGTTTCGCTCGATGCCTGGTGAAAATTCTGGAACACCATTTCTGTTTTATCTTCGGCTATGCCAATACCTGTATCACTGATGGCAAATTCAATATTTACTTTTTGATCATCTTCTTCCAGTAACCGTGCACTGACTGTAATGGTTCCTGTTGTTGTAAATTTAACAGCATTACTAACTAAGTTTAAGATGATCTGGTGCAGACGCACAGGATCGCCCAGTAATACTTCCGGAATTTGGTCATCGTATTCTTTAACCAGCTCTAAATTTTTTTCCTGGATCTTGGGTTCAAATAAATGGATCATCGCCGATATGGATGATGACATTTTAAACGGAATTTGTTCAAAGGTCATTTTACCTGCATCTACTTTTGCCAGGTCGAGTATATCGTTGATGAGTACAATTAAAGAACTGCCGCTTAGTTTGATGGCATTTAAATATTCCCTTTGTTTGGCTGTAAGATCAGTTTTCAAAATCACTTTTGTAAACCCGATGATGGCATTCATGGGTGTACGAATTTCATGACTCATATTACTTAAAAACTGCTGTTTGGCTATTACTGCATCTTCTGCAAGTTGAGTTGCTTCCTCCGCTTTAAGTTTTGCTTCTTCTGCAATGAGTGTTGCCATTTCAGCAAATACAATTGCTTCGCTTAATTCTGTAGCCGTTCTTTTTTGTTCGGTAACATCACGGGCTGCTGCAAAAATGCCAAGTACATTTCCTTTTTCATCTTTATAAACTGAAGCATTATATAATACATCTTTTAGCTCTCCGTTTTTGTGTTTAATAGTAAGGGGGTAATTTGCAATATACCCCTTTTCAAATGCCTGCTGATAGCCATTCTGAGCTTTTTCCGGTTCGGTAAAATAATCCGAAAATGAAGTGCCTATCAGTTCATCTTTTTTTATACCTGTAACAAGTGTTGATGCCTCGTTTGCATCAGTTATCTTGCCATCGGCATTGATGGTAACGAAAGGATCAAGGCTGGCTTCAATAAGGCTGCGGGAATATTCTGATAATAATTTTTCTTTGGCAAGAAATAATTCCTGGTTTTTTTGCTCCAATTCTTTATTGGCTTCCTGTAATTCAAGTGTTCTTTTTATGACTGAATTTTCTAATATTTCTTTTTGTTCTTTCTGCTCATGTATTTCTGTTTTAGCGCCTACCCAGGTTTTTATTTTGCCATCCTCACTTTTTAAAGCAACTGCCTGTGTCAAATGCCATAAGTATTTTCCATCTTCACGCAGTAACCTGTTTTCGGCTACATAATCCTTTCCGGTGCTGATACTTTCTTCCCATTTAACTTTATTATCTTCCCAGTCATCGGGATGAATGATCTGTTGCCATCCACTGCCTTTTAATTCTTCAAAAGATTTTCCGGCATAGTCGAGCAATGTTTTATTAAAATAATTTTTATTTCCTTCGGCATCAGAGGTCCACACTTTTTGCGGCATTAATTCTGCCATCTGCCTGAATTGGTTTTCGCTTTCCTTTATGGCTTCTTCTGCCTTATATCGTTCAGAAATATCAATATGCACACCCACCCATTCCCATACTAACCCATCTGCATTAAATAATGGAATGGCCTTAACAGAAAAGCGTCCCCAGTTTCCGTTTTTTAATTTTACCCGGTGTTCAAAAATAAAATTCTTACGGTCTCTAACGGCTTCGTTCCAGGCCTCAATAGTAGGTTGTGCATCATCAGGATGAATGGCATTAACCCATCCATATCCCTGATATTCCTGATAACTTTGGCCGGTGAGTGCAGCCCAACCTAACTGCTCTCCTTCCATTTCGCCTCTTTCATTGTTGGTCCATACAATACCTTCCACTGCACTAACAGCCGCTTGAAACCGTTCTTCGCTTGCTTTTATTTTTT
>JANMOR010000461.1:0-3501 GCA_031369435.1 Chitinophagaceae bacterium | reverse complement strand
ATATACTTCTTCCTTAATGAAATGAATACGCAATTCAGCATCCCATATTGAAAGAATGAAAGTACACATCACATCAGTATCAGCTTTACGCTCTACTCCTTTTTTCAACAGAAGCACAGCCATCAATCCATTGTGATGCTGATGAGAAAGCGGGTATAAATTTTTATCCCTTTGCATTTTATTTATTTCAATCCCTGGATGATCTGTACAAACTCATCCGCTTTTAAAGAGGCCCCGCCAACCAATCCGCCATCTACATCAGGCTGACCGAAAATTTCTTTTGCATTGGCACCTTTTACGCTACCGCCATATAAGATTGAAATATTATCAGCTACTTCATTTCCATATTGTTTAGCCAATGCACTACGTAAGTGTGCATGCATTTCCTGCGCCTGTTCTGACGTTGCCGTTTTGCCTGTACCAATTGCCCAGATGGGTTCATAGGCAATGATCAGCTTTTGCAATTCATCTGCACTTAAATGAAACAGGCTTTCTTTTAATTGTTGAGCAACATAATCATTTTGTGTTCCGGCTTCCCTGATGGCCAATGCTTCACCACAACAAAAGACAGGTGTTAAACCAAATTGCAATGCAATGTTTACTTTATCAGCAAGCATCTGGTTGCTTTCGTTAAAATATTCTCTTCTTTCGCTGTGTCCGATTACAACATAATCAACATGGATTGATTGCAGCATTTCAACAGATGTTTCACCGGTATAAGCTCCTGCTTTTTGTGTGTAGCAGTTTTGCGCTGCAACTCCGGCACCTGTTTTTCCTTTTAGTTTTTCCACAACCATGCTCAGGTATGGAAAAGGAACTGCAAATACTGCCCGCTGATGTGCAGCTAATGTATAAGGGGTATTAATGATATCAGTAATTAATTGTTCTGCCTGCTGATAAGTTAAATTCATTTTCCAGTTGGCAGCGGCTACTTGTTTACGCATGTACTTTATGTTTATGGTTTGTTGTTAAAGATATGCTGCAGAATTTCACTGTCAGCAACAGTAAATGTTTTATTTTTTAACTGCATCCAGTTTTCGATGTCACGAATGGCTTTTTCAAATAAATATTTTTCACCTGTGTGGATATTCCAGGTAAAGTCTTTAATATACTTTACCGAAAGACCACTGGTTAATATATTGCAGCAAATGCCGCTCACCATCCCCGTTGTAAGGGAGGAGTTGATCGCTACTTTCGTATAATCGCCCAGCATTACTCCACATTTATTACCTGCACTGATCCATTGGTGCAGCAATTGGTTCCATATTTTTACTTCACCTGCGGTGTTCTTGATATTGGAGCAGGAAGATCCCGCTCCTACATTACACCAGGCTCCTATTACTGCATCACCTATATATCCATCATGTGCTTTATTGGAATGATCAAAGAACATCGAATTTTTTATTTCGCCAGCAACGGAGCATTGTTTGCCAACTGTTGTTGCTCCATAAATTTTACTGCCCATTTTAACCACTGAACCTTCAAGCATGGCAAATGGACCACGAATCATGGCACCTTCCATCATCAGGCTGTTCTTTCCAATATATACAGGCCCTGTTGATGCATTGATGATGCAATGCTCCACTACAGCTCCTTCTTCAATAAAAATATGCTGAGCTGAATCAACCTGGTTACTGGAAGAAATGGGTTGTGAAATTCTTCCTTTAGTTATTAATAAAAAGTCTTCCCTCAAAACAGCATCACTCCATTGATTAATTTCAAAGGGATAATTCAATAACTGAACAGCAGCAGGCCATTCAAGAAAATCAACTTCTTTGCAATCATCTTTGGAGAAATTAAACTGCAGTTGTTGTTTACTGCATACTGCTATCACTCTTCCATTGCTTGTAATGCCATTTCCTTCAGATAAATTCCTGATTTTTTCTGAGAGCTGTACTGTAGGAATCAATTTAGCATCAATGTATAAATATGTATTGCCGTTTTCTTCAATCTCACTTTTTTGCAGGTAAGATTCCGTTAACGTAGATGTTTTGCTTTTAAGCAATAACTCCCATCGTTCCTTATTGGTGAATATGCCAATACGCACATCAGCAACCGGCCTGATAGCTGTAAATGGATAAAGTGTATTACGATCTGCTGTATCAAATAAGATCCCCTGCATGGTTGTTCAAATATCAGTCAATTCATCAATACCAAAAAAGAAAGCCCCTTCAAAATAAATGAAGGGGCTGTAAAAAATTTTTTTTTTTAATATACATTAAATCCAAAGCTTACATAATACAATCCGCCAATCTCCGGATTTGCATAAGCCGTTCTGTAATATTTATTCAACAAGTTGGTTGCACCTAACTTTAAAATATTTTTTGATTTAGGTATTTTGTAACTCACCTGCGCATCAAAGCTTCCATAGGCCGGTAAATTGCCTGACAAGAAGGTTGATTCCCACACTTCTATTTCGCTCTGCCATTTATAAGTTGCTGCAAAACCAAAATGCTTGAACAATCTATTATTACTTACAGTAACGTTATAACGCCATGGTGCAGTATTGAAAAATGCAAGCTGACCGGGAGGTGAATTCTTTAACTCATTATACGAAACGTTTGTACTTAAGTTGAAATTTGAAGGAAATTTGTAATCTATACTTGCACCCCAACCGAATGCTGAAACATTATCAGCAGAGTTGGTTGGCATTCCAAACTGGCGCTGGTTGACTGTACCGGGGTTCTGAATTAAAATGGCAGTACTGATGAAATCGGTATAGATGGCATAGAAACCATACACATCCAGCAATAATTTTTGTGCTATTACACCACGATAACCCACCTCAAACGAGTTCACTACTTCGGGTTTAAACTCTTTAAACTGGAATGAATTGGCAGGCGTAAGTGCTGCTAAATTATTTTTGCGGATGGCATCAAATACTCTTGCAGAATCCCATACGAGGTTTGTTTTGAAATTATAGAAATCCTGAAACTGAGGTAAGCCTCCAATCAACATATTGCTCTTTGAACCCAACGGTAAATTGATGTATTGGTTCTGTGTAGTTGGAAAACGATAAGCCTGCTGGTACGATAAACGAAAGAAATTATCTGTTGCTACTTTGATGGTTGCCGTTGCTCTTGGTGTAAACCTGCCTTTGAAATTATCGTTCTTATCGTAACGGGCGGCCAAAGTTATTTTAATACGTTTGAAAAAATCTTTCTGTATCTGCAAATAAGCGCCATATTCATTTATTGGAATACGTTTGCCAACTGTATCAGTAAATAATGTACCCTGTGAGTTCAATGAAAAACGACGGAACAACCCACCAACCTGCAGATCGGCCCATGTCATCTTTTTAAAATTATACATTCCATCAACTACATACATATCTGTTTTGTCGAGGAATAAGGCTCCACCTTTTGAAATAGGTGTTTTACGAACACTGTTGAATAAATCATTAAAAGCCGGAGTGCCTGGTAAGGGACGGTTTATATCTGCCGCTGCACGGGCTAAATAATGTGCCTGGTCTTCGGGCAAATTACTACCTATAAAACCAGG
>JANMOR010000428.1:0-8909 GCA_031369435.1 Chitinophagaceae bacterium | reverse complement strand
CTTCAAGTTGATGTATTTTTTCGCCGGTAACAAATTCAGAAGACCCGATTGAAAGAAGATGATCCTGTACAATTCCATCAATACCCTTTCCGTGAAATTCATGAAAGTTGATAACTGCCATATGATCAGCCTTGCCCAGCCATTTGCTCAGTTCCTTACTTAACGGATGATTACTTTGAGCAGCCATTGCTTTGATCATGGCTGATTCTTTTTCGCTCAATGCTTTTCCTGTGAAGTAAATATCCTGATCATCGGTAATGGTGAGCGTTCCTGTTTTATCAAATACCAGGTGATTGGCATTGGCCAGTTCTTCAATGGCCTGTGCATTTCGTAAATAAAATTTATTGCGGCTGAAAATGCGCAGCACATGGCCATTGGTAAATGTATTGGAAAGCAATAATGCACAGGGGCAGGCAACAATTAAAATAGTAGTTACTACATTCCATGCTTTACCTGCATCATGAAAACTCCAGTACCCGGCGGCAGCAAGTGCAATGGCAAAAACGATCCATGTAAAATAACGGCTGATGCTGTTTACAAATGAAAAGTTTTTCACTGCCGGTTTTTCTTCTTTGTTCCAGAGTTTGGTTAAATAACTTTGAGCCACTTCTTTCATCACCAGCATTTCAATATTACTCCCGGTTTGTTTACCGCCGGCATACAACAGTTCTCCCATTTCTTTCATTACAGGTAATGCTTCACCTGTAACAAAACTGTAATTGATCAATGCATGTCCTCTTGTAAGTAATCCATCAACAGGAATCAATTCTTCGTTATGTAATAAAATGGTATCACCTGCTTTTAAATCGGGTAATGCCGTTGCAATTTCTGCTCCACCTTTCAATACTGTTACAGCAATTGGGAAGTAAGATGTATAGTCTCTTTCAAACGAAAGTTGCTGATAGGTTTTTTCCTGTAACACACGGCCCACCAGCATAAAGAACACAATACCACTCATTGAATCAAAATAACCGCTGCCGGTATTACTCAGCACTTCATAAGCACTTCTGCCGAAGGTCATGATGATGGCTAATGCTATTGGTGCATCAATATTGAGATAGTTATGTTTGAGGCTTCCCCATGCACTTTTATAAAACGGCAATGAACTGTACAATAAAACCGGTAGTGATAAAATGAGATTAAAATAACGGAACATCGATTGCAGATTTTTTTCTGTTTCTTCCAACCCCAGGTATTCAGGAAAACTCATGAGCATGATGTTGGCAAAACAAAAACCTGCAACACCCAATTGAAAAATAAGACTGCGTTCAATTCTTGGTTTTGTTTTTTGCAGATTTTGTAAGCTGATGTATGGTTCATACCCAATACCAGTTAATAATTCTGCTACTGTTCTAAGTTTAGTTGACTGATGATTAAAAATGATATCCACTTCTTTGTTACTGAAATGAACCCTTGATGAAACAATATCATTGTTGAGCCGGTGCAGGTTTTCAAGTAACCACAAACAGGAGCTGCAATGGATCTGCGGCAGATAAAACGTTACATGTGTTTGTTCATCATTGCGGAATGAAGTCAATTGCTGTTGAATCTTTTCATCTTCTAAAAAAGAAAATTTGTCTTTACGTATTTCAATACGTTGGCTGATGCCCGGATTGCTGTTGAGATGATAATATTCGCAAAGATCACTATGGTTGAGCACCTGGTATACGGTTTTACAACCCTGGCAACAAAAATGTTTATCGCCCATGTTGATTTGTGATGTTTCACAATCATCACCACAATGATAGCATGGAATTGCCTGGATGGTTACTGTACTCATAATATGAAGCTGCAAAATAGTTTTAGACGGGGCAGAAATTTCTGACCACTGTCATTTACAGAACTGATGATGCTCAACAGTTGTAACTGAAAAAATCAAAATTGTTTAAAGAGGATATGTTATAACTTGGCATGCATGTTATCGGGCAAACTATTTCCTGTTTCTTCAGCTTACAGCACCAATAACAAGGTGCAACTGGTAAAGGGCGGGCATGATTATTTCGATATACTGCACAGGTTGATTGAACAGGCGCAATACACTATTCATTTACAAACTTATATTTTTGAAGAGGACGAAACAGGGCAGGAGGTTGCCGCAGCGCTAATGAAGGCGGCACAACGGGGTGTTCAGGTGTATGTGTTACTTGATGGGTATGCTTCACAGGATATTACAGATGAGTTTATTCAACAACTCAAAAAAAGTGGTATTCATTTTCGCTGGTTTGAACCTGTTTTCCGCAGCCGTTATTTTTATTTTGGGCGGCGACTTCACCATAAAATAGTTGTAACAGATGCTTTACATAGTTTGGTTGCCGGTGTGAATATCAGCAACCGTTACAATGATATCAAAGGAACAAAAGCCTGGCTCGACTGGGCTTTGCATAGTGAAGGTGAGGTAAGTGCCGAACTGTTTAATATATGTATTGAATTCTGGAATAAATCGGGCTGGAGTATAAACAGGAAATTGTTACAGCCTGTTGAAACGATCAGGCCAACTCATACTACTGAATGTTTGATAAGGATCAGGCGTAATGATTGGGTGCGAAGAAAAAATCAGATCAGCCGCAGTTATCTTGAAATGTTCAGGAAAGCAGAATCGCATATCATCATGATGTCAAGTTATTTTTTGCCCGGCAAAGTCTTTCGCAGAAACATGATCAATGCTGTAAAACGTGGTGTAACAGTAAAAGTAATTGTAGCTGGTCCCAGTGATTTGACCATTGTTAAACATGCAGAACGTTACCTGTACCGGTGGATGTTTAAAAATAAAATTGAATTATATGAATACAAGCCCAGCATCCTTCATGGAAAGATGAGTACCTGTGATGGTAAGTTTGTTACTGCTGGATCGTACAATATCAATAACATCAGTGCTTATGCAAGTGTTGAACTGAACCTGGATGTACAGAATAATTCCTTTGCAGAAAAAGTTGAACAAGTAATGGAAGCAATTATTACAACTGATTGTGTGCGGATAACTGAAAAAGAATTTGAACAGCACAACAGTTTTATAAAACGGGTATGGCAGCAGTTCTGTTATGGCATTATTCGCCTCGGTTTTTTTCTGTTTACATTTTATTTTAAACAACAGGACTAATTTCCCCTGATGCGTTTTACTAAATTGATCACTTCCTCTTTATTCCATCCGTTAAAACGGCCCCGTTGTATCACCAGTTTGTTATACCGGGGATGCTGGAGGAAATAGTGAAATACAAATTTTTCTTTTGGATGTTGCCAGCCCAGTATCTGCCCAAACCGCAGATCATTAAATATAACAGTGTCCTTCCATTTTTCCACAACATAAAATTGCTGTGAAAAAGTGATGAGATCCTGCACTTCTTCATGATCACTCATTGTTTTGAGTAAAGTGTCATTACGTGGAAAATATTCAAACTGCATATTCTCTTTTGTATCAAACACCGATCTGAAACCAACATAATATCCACTGTCGTTACCGGTTACAACAAACCAGAGCCAGTTATTGAGAGGAGTGGGTGTGGTAAAATATCGTTCATGCGGTATGTTTTGTTTTACGATCATTTCTTTTACTTCATCATTGATATCTATTTTATTCATGCTTCCATACATCAGATAGATGAAGGGAAGAAATACCCCGAACTTCCACCAAAAAGCCCTTTGCTTATTGGTGCGGCGCAAAATCAATAACATCAATAATGAGATACCAGGCCATATGGAAAAGAATGGATCGGCCACATAAATAACATTAAAAGAAAAACGTTGATGACTAAAAGGTTCAAGCCAGCCAATACCATAGTTATTAAAAACATCTAAAAAAAGGTGCAGAAATATTTCAGCAGCAAAAAACAAGGACCATTTTTTGAAATTTGTATCATGAGGCCGGTGAATACGGTCGGCCACTAATGCAAATACCGGTATGATGATTAAAGCAAAGAGGATGGAATGTGTAATACCGCGGTGGGCTAATAAATTTTCTGAAGTGCTTAGCCAAAAGGAAGCAATAAAGTCTATATCAGGAATACTTTGTGCCAATGCACCCCATAACAAAGCTTTCTTGCCGATCTTTTTTTCAAAAAAAGCTTCACCAATGCATGCGCCCAGAGCTATATGAGTAAGTGAATCCATGTTTTATAAAGTTACAGGTTGATCACTATCAACCTGTATAACTCAACAAACAATGGTATAGTCAATTATAAAGCCAATTGTTCAACAACTATTCTTATGGTTGTGCATTTGGTTTAGAAATGGAATTTGAACTGATACCAAACAGTTTATATAAAAGGCAAAAACTGATAAAGCTTGTGAGGACTAAAACGCCAGCTAAAACAACGGCAATAATGCCCAATGTGCCGGTAACGATATTCTGAAACCAAAGCAGGGCCAATACGCCTGCAAGAACTAAACGGATAATTCTGTCGGTACTGCCTATATTCTTTTTCATATGTTTTTGATTTGAATGTTTACAATAGTGCATGTGCAGCAATACAAATGAAAAATCAATTTTTCATTTATAATACTTGATCTTGTAAAACTAAACCCAGCAACATACCTGTGATATGATCATGATTGCAAGGAATAATGATCGTAATCATCCAAAAAAAAGAGCCGGTTGTTAAACCGGCTCTGCAATAATTATCTGGCTGAAATTTATTTATGGGCAATGAATACAGGCAAATGATGATTGGCAATTACTTCTGAAATAAAACTTTTCTTAATCAATTGCGATACGGCCGATCTGCCAAATGCACCGGATATAAGCATCGCTCCTTTCCTGTTCTCCATCCAGGTGCCGAAATATTTTTCAGGCGGCATATCCAGCTTCATCAGGGTAAGATCGCTGAAATGCCGTGCAACCAGTTCTTCAATATTTACCTGTTTAGGGAATTCAATTTTTTCATCATCATGTGCATATACAAGCAGCGAAGGCATTTTGCTCAATTCAGGAAACAGGTAAGCAAACTGTTTAATGGCATACACAGAAGATCCGCTGCCATCGTAACTGAGAATAAAGGTTTCAGGGAAATCAAACTTTTCAGGCACTACTATTACAGGGCACTCTGAATGATGTAACAGATCCTGGAGGTAGGGATTGATACTGCCGCCCATGTTTTGATAAAAAATTTCGCTCCCGATAATCAACAGATCCGCAAACCTGGTTTCTTCTTTTAATTCGGGTAAAGCAAAATCAAAGGAATCTTCATGTATCCTGTATTCCATTCCGTTTTTCTTACAAAGTGTTTCAAACTTTGTCATATTTTCTTTCATCAGGTTGTTATTGGCATCCTCTGCTAATGGTATAAACATGGGGCCGCTCATACTGTCAGCATAGCTCCATAAGTTGGAGGCCTGGGCCTGTGGTAAAAAAGCACCCACTACTAATACCTGTTGCAGGTCATTTAATTGACGTGCAAATTCAAATGCGCCGGTAGAAAAACGGGACCCGTCAAATGCCAGTAATATCTTTTTCATTTGTGTTTTTTTATAAAAATAAATTGCAGGTTTCAACCTGCTAAACTTTTACTAAAATAGACTTAGTAAACCAAAGCTCATAATTTATGTTATAAAAAACAGGGACAGGCAGGTACTGGTTTAGTTTTCCTTTAAGTTTTCATCAGCTATAATTACATGGTTACTTTTTTGTTGCAGAACCTTCATCAATAATTTCTCTGCTGAAGTGAGACCGCTGACATTGTCATCTTCTTCCAGGTTATTCAATTGATTGATGTAATGGTTCAGTTTATCCTGTTCATACATTTCCAGTATGCCGGGGTGAACGTAGTATTTTTTACAAACTGTACGGGTATTGCCAAGTCTTGAACTTACATCGTCGAGGGCCTTGAGTATGTTTTGTTTTTTTTCTTTTTCATCAACCGCAGCCTCCATGGCTGCAAGGGAATGCAGTATATTCAATGATCCGGCCCATGTACGAAAGTCTTTTGCACTGAATGCGCCACCCGTTGCTTCTTTAATATAGTTATTCACCATACCACTGTCAATACTTTTTGTTTGCCCTTCCTTATCATAATATTGAAAGAGCTCCCTTCCGGGAATATCTCTGCATTCTTTCACAGCTTTTGCCAGCTTCTTATTTTTAAGTGTAATGTTATGCTGAATATTTTTTTTGCCTTTAAAGGAAAATTTAATCGTTTCACCTTTTAATTCAACATGCTTATCTTTTAACGTGGTAAGCCCATAAGAACCATTCATCTTTTCATAACTTTCATTTCCAATCCTTATATAGGTACGTTCCATCAGGCTTATAACGGTGGCGATTACTTTGGACTCATTGGTATCTGTTTGCGACATATCTTTTTCAAGCTTCAATCTTAAAGCAGGCAGTACTTTTCCAAAGTCCAAAAGGTGATGAAATTTAGTTTCGTTCCGCAAATAATTCCACAAAGCATGGTACCGGTATTGCTTACGCAAACGGGCATCATAACCCGTTGCCTGCAGATGTCCATTTTCAAAAGTACAGATCCATACTTTGTCCCATGCCGGAGGAATTGCCAGTTTTTTGATACGGTTGATGGTGTTTTTATCTTTAACTACTGCATCATTCTTGATGTAATAAAATCCTTTCCCCTTTTTGAATCGTTGTATTCCATCCATTTTATCGTTAACATACACAAGGTTTACCGCATCAACTGTAAGTGAAGGGTTGTTATGAATTTTAATGATTTGCTTGTGCGATATTTTTTTTTGTTTCAGCATGATAGCTCAGATTGAATAAAAAAAAGTTATGATAGCAATCGGCTTCGTGCTGGTATGGGTTACTGTAAAGTTATACTGTATAACCCAGGGAATCGATCTTGATCTTGATATGTTCAGCAAAAAAACTCTTAATAAAAGATCAGGACATTTCTTTTTCCCTGAACCATAACCTCAAAATCGAAGCAGAAATGTCCACCAACTCTGTATAGGAAGCCGGCTTTTGTATAAAGCAGCTTGCTCCCAATTTATAAGAACAGCTTTCATCCTGCGGATAACCCGAGGTGGTAAGAATAATAATAGGAATATGTGTTAAGTTTTTATTTTCTCTTATTTTTTTTAAGGCATGCAAACCTAACAAACCGGGCATATTTAAATCAAGGAGGATTAAAGAGGGGAGGTTTTCCGGTTCAGCATCTTGTAGTGATTTCATTAACTGCTCTCCATCTTCTATAAACAGGTAATCAATAGTTGTGTTGTTTTCTAAAAAGGCATCTAAAATAATCTGTCTGTCATCCGGGTCGTCATCAACAATGAAAATACTTTTTTTTTGAGGTGTTGTCATAAAGGAATAATTATTGTAGCTATATACTTTCAAATATTATACTATTATCAGATCGCTGCATATTCATGTATAAGACATTGAAATTGTAGAAATAATTCCACGCATTGTGGAATTATTTTATCAAAAAACGAGACTGTTTGTTTTATAATTAATAGTTATTTTAACCAAAAACTGTAGCCATGGGTGCCCCAAAAACCAATTCGGAAAACAATCACAGTTCCAACGGAACTAAAAGAAGAGAGGTTGAATACAATTCTGTTACTGCACTTGGGAATCTAAAGTCAAATAGCAAAGTATTGAGCAGGAAAAAAATTCCAGTCGATGGTGGGGATGAGGCTCAAACTTTCAACAGCAAACAATTACTCAAAGTTTTAATGGAAGTAAAGAATGGCAATTTCGCCGTTCGGATGCCTATTGATGAAGTTGGCATCAATGGCAAAATATGTGATACGCTCAATGACATCATAACCTTAAATGAACGAATGATGTTTGAATTTACCAAGGCAGGAAACATTATTGGTAAACAGGGAAAATTGACTCAGCGTATTGAAGTGCCCAATGCTAAAGGAACCTGGGGCACCGGTGTTGATTCATTGAATACACTCATTTCCGATCTTGTACACCCCACCATTGAAATTGCACATGTAATCAGTTCTGTTGCGAAAGGAAATCTTTCACAGGAAATGCCTTTGGAAATTGGAGGTCATGCACTGAAAGGTGAATTTTCAAGAATAGCCAAAGAAGTAAATGACATGGTGAAACAGTTAAACCTGTTTTCGATGGAGGTAACCCGTGTGGCACGTGAAGTTGGTAGCGAAGGTAAATTAGGAGGCAAGGCAAAAGTAAAAGGTGTGGCCGGTGTATGGAAAGATTTAACCGACTCAGTAAACCAAATGGGAAGTAACCTTACAGCACAGGTAAGAAATATTGCTGAGGTTACAACAGCGGTGGCAAAAGGCGATCTCTCCAAAAAAATTACTGTGGATGTAAAAGGTGAAATCCTGGAATTAAAAAATACCATCAACACCATGGTGGATCAGTTGAACTCTTTCTCATCTGAAGTAACACGTGTTGCATTGGAAGTGGGTACCGAAGGTAAACTGGGAGGCCAGGCGCAGGTAAAAGGTGTGGCAGGTACATGGAAAGATTTAACTGACTCTGTGAATCAAATGGCCAGTAACCTTACAGGACAGGTAAGAAATATTGCTGAAGTAACAACAGCTGTAGCAAAAGGTGATTTGTCAAGACAAATTACAGTGGATGTAAAGGGAGAGATATTGGAATTGAAAAATACCATCAACACCATGGTTGATCAGCTGAACTCTTTCTCTGCTGAGGTAACCCGTGTGGCCCGTGAAGTTGGTAGTGAAGGAAAATTGGGCGGACAAGCGAAAGTAAAAGGGGTAGGTGGTGTATGGAAAGATTTGACCGATTCAGTAAACCAGATGGCGAGTAACCTCACAGGGCAGGTAAGAAATATTGCCGAGGTAACAACCGCCGTGGCAAAAGGTGACTTGTCAAGAAAAATCACCGTGGATGTTAGAGGAGAAATTCTCGAGTTAAAAAATACCATCAATACCATGGTGGATCAGTTGAACTCTTTCTCATCTGAAGTAACAAGGGTTGCATTGGAAGTTGGTACCGAAGGAAAACTCGG
>JANMOR010000378.1:0-1832 GCA_031369435.1 Chitinophagaceae bacterium | reverse complement strand
CGGCATGAACTTTTTGCTCTTACTAACAAACTCAATGATCTCGGTGGTGAGCAGGTTGGGTTCAACGGAAGAGATACGATAACGTTCAACGCCGTCAACTTTTTCCAATTCCTTTATGAGTGAATAAAAATTTTCTCTCTCATCTTGAGGAGAGTGCTTTAAATCCCCTCTTTGGGGGGCGGGGGGGCGAAAATCTCCGAGATTCACACCCGTTAATACAATTTCTTTACTGCCACCTGCTGCAATTTCCTTTGCATTGGCTATGACGTTTGCAATATTATCACTCCTGCTTTTGCCACGGGCTTGTGGAATGGTACAGAATGAACAGGTATAATCGCAACCGTCCTGCACTTTTAAAAATGTTCTCGTACGATCATTAATGGAATAAGAAGCATTGAACCCACTCACCTCTTCAATATCGCAACTGCTGATTCTTGTACTATCACCTTTTGATAACTCTTTAATATGCGAAGCAATATTGAATTTTTCTGCGGCACCTAATACTAAATCAACACCCGGGATTTCTGCAATTTCTTTTGGCTTCAATTGGGCATAACAACCCGTGATGACCACTAAACTTTCCGGTGACTTGCGTTGAATACGACGCACCAGTTGCCGACATTCTTTATCGGCATTATCAGTAACGGAGCAGGTATTGATCACATACACATCTGCCAGGTCGTTGAACTCTTTCTTCTCAAAACCTTCATTCTCCATCAAACGGCTGATGGTGGAGGTTTCGGAGTAGTTGAGCTTACAACCGAGTGTGTGGAATGCGACTGATTTTGCTGCTGCCATGGGGGCGCAAAGATACGCCCCCTTCCGACTTCCCCCAAAATGGGGAGCCATCAATTCACAAAGCCAGCTTTGCATAGAGTTTCATTTGTTTGTTCCTGCATGATTGCTGAAATGGAAGAACTTCAGCTGGGGATTGTTTGTAAAGCACCGCCTCCTCTCTTTTGGAGAGGAGGAAGGGTAATGAGGCCAAAAATTTATATCATTGCAATAGATTGATGTATATGAAAAAATCACTTCCTTATATTTTATTGATTGTTTTACTTGTTGCTGCCTTGCTTATCCGCAAGTGTGGTTCTGCAACCAATCAAACAGATAATGAAAAGAAAAAGAAGACAGAGGATGTAAGAAATCCAACGGATGAGAAAACAGACAATCAAAAAACCAACCTCGATGTTTTTCGTGATCCTTCGGCTGAATATTATTTTACTAAACATGCAAGATGCCGTATGAAGTGCCGGCATATTACACAGGAAGAAATAAAAGAGATTGTGCAAAAGGCAAACGTAAATTATAAGAAGAGTGATCTGGATGCAGCACAGGGCCCGAAATATGCATTGGAAGGTGTTACTTCAAGAGACAAACAGCATGTACGGATCATTGTTGCACCAAAAGAGCGTCACTTAAGTATTGTAACAGTCATTGATCTGGAAGAAGATTGGGAATGCCCGAGTTGTAAATAGAAAAGCCCTCTCAGCTCAATGAAGATTAACAGTTGATTAAAAAGTAAACAGTCCGTCACCTCGACGGAGGAGAGGTCTCATAAATTGAAGACAGTTTCAAACTTTAGAGATGTCTCCTTCGTCGAAATGACGGCTTCGGAATATGAAAGTACTACTCAAGCCGCTGCAATTCATTTATGTAATTTATGCCATCATCTTATTTGTACTGATGATGTTTATTGTTGTTCCCTTTGTTATCATCGGATCATTGTTTGGAAAAATTACAGGAGGTAATGTGGTGATGCAATTGGCACATTGGTGGGCCGATGCATGGTTATTTTTAATCGGCATCTTTCATCAACGGATTGTTGAAGA
>JANMOR010000373.1:0-5717 GCA_031369435.1 Chitinophagaceae bacterium | reverse complement strand
TTGAAAACAAGATCACTATTCATTTTATACACCGTGGTCTTGCATATCTCTTAACTGTACTCACCCTTGTCTGGTATTATAAAGCTGCTAAAATAAAAAACTCAGATCTCTTACGTATAACAGTTTTCATTCCGCTTGCATTGGTAATGCTGCAGGTTCTACTTGGTATAGCATCTGTTCTTACCTCACCTGGTATTGTTCCCAATCATTGGGGTTTGTTTGAATGGATGGCACAACTGCATCAGTTGGTTGGCATGTGTTTACTGTTAAGTTTCATCTGGGTCTTATACCTAGTAAGAAGAACTCAGGTGAAATAACATCTTGATTAAAGCAGCGTTCTAATAATAATTCTTTTCTTTTCCGTAACTTATCCAATATAAGTCCATAATATTTTTTAACAGACGTTTGCTGCTAAACAACCAAACCAAAAAACCCGGATGAAAAGATATGCTCTTGCCATTTGGTATTCCTTTCCTGTACAACTGATTTTTTTGCATTTCAGAAAATATCAGTTGCTGTTATTATTTTGGTTTTTGCTGGGCAGCGCTGTCAGCGGTGGATTTATGAATCACTTTGGAGCCGATTCTTTATTTCTTTCGCCAGAGTATATGGGCGATGTAAATTTTTTCAGCTCCTTTATTGTTGGTGCAGCTTTTGGCGGGTTTATGATGAGCTGGAACATCACCACCTTTATTTTGTTCAGCGGATATTTTAAGTTCCTTGCCACTTCATCACGACCATTTTTAAAATACTGTATTAATAATGGCAGCATACCATTGCTGTTTACCATCAATTACTTTATTCAACTCATTCGTTTTAATAAACTCAACGAATTGCTCAACAATGGCGAAACCTTATGGATTGCCTTTGGCTTTCTTGCAGGCATCATTGTATTTATTTTCTTTGCTTTTCTTTATTTCTATGGTACAGAAAAAGCCTTCCTGCGAAATATGCATCAAACGCTCCGCAATCCGCAGATGTTTATGGAAAAATACAAGCCGGTACCAGTAGATCTGCATCATGATCCGGTAATAAAAGTGAATCATTTTTTAACCGGCTTTTTCAGCTTCAGAAAAACAAGAAATGTTACACATTACAGCCGTGTATTTTTAGATATGATTTTTAAACGGCATCATTTTGCCGCTGTCATTGCAATAGTACTTGCGTTTATATTCCTGGTAGTATATGGTCTTTTTTTAGACAACCCTTATTTACAGGTTCCTGCATCGGCCAGTATCTTTATTTTCTTTGCCATTTTAATTGCAGCATCCGGCGCATTGGTTTACTGGCTTGATACATGGAGTGTTCCTTTTGCATTGTTGCTGATCGTTATCTTCAATTTCCTTTTTCGCTATGAATACCTTGATATCCGCAACAAAGCTTTTGGTTTGAATTATGAAGACAGGAAAAGCCGCCCGGAGTATTCGCTTACATCAATGATGAAACTGTGTACACCACAGCAAATGAGTAAAGACAGTTTGCACATGATTCAGGTACTTGAAAACTGGAAACGCAATCAAACAGAAGAAAAACCTTTTTTTTATGTTTTAAATGTAAGTGGGGGTGGTAATCGTTCTGCAACATTTACCGTAAATATATTGTATATGTTAGATAGCCTGATGCAGGGAAAACTCATGCAAAAAACAGTTTTGTTTTCCGGTGCATCAGGCGGCATGTTGGGTGCTGCTTACTACCGTGAACTGTACAGGAAAAAACAAAAAGGAGCAGCAATTGATTTTTCTATGTCATCCATTACTTCCGGTATTTCAAAAGATCTGTTGAATCCAATTTTTTCTGCGTATGTTACAAGGGACCTTGTAACACCTGCTCAAAAATTTTCTGTTGGCCCTTACCGTTATGTAAAAGACAGGGGTTATTCTTTTGAACAACAATTGAATTATAATACTGGAAATATATTAAGCGATCGGTTGATTGATTATAAAGAAGAGGAGTTCAAAGCAAAGATTCCTGTTGGCCTATTCGGGTCAACTGTTTCGCAGGATGGAAGGAAGTTGATGATCTGCACGCAGCCCATCAGTTTTTTAATGCGTCCGCAACACGATAGTACAAAAGGTATTACAGCAGAACCGGATGCGATAGATTATGCCGCCTTCTTTAAAGATTTGGATCCCTATAATATCCGTTTGCTTTCTGCTTTGCGTATGAATGCAACTTTTCCTTATGTTTTACCCAATGTATGGCTTCCTACAAAACCCATTGTAGATGTGATGGATGCCGGTTTGCGTGATAATTACGGACAGGAAATCACCCTTCGTTTTTTACATGTTTTTAATGACTGGATCAAAAAAAACACATCGGGTGTAATTTTTATTCAGATAAGAGATCGTCCGAAAGGTGAATGGAATGAAGACCTGAAAGAACCCGGCATTGGGGATATTTTATATAAACCTGTAACAACGCTTCAGTATAATTTTTATAAGGTGCAGGATTATATGCAGGAAAGTATGGTGAGTTATTCCATGTCTGCCATTCCTTTTCATCGTTTTACATTTATCTATCAACCAAAAGAAAATAAAAAAAGAGCTGCCCTCAGTTTTCATTTAACAACTACAGAAAAAAAAGATATTGCAATGGCTGTATTTGAACAAAAAAACCAGGCCGTTTTTCAACAAATCATTACGTTGCAGCAAACCATCGAAAAAAATATTCCTGCTCAGGGCATTAATAAAGAATAAGCATTGGGAATTACTTTCACAATAAACCTGTCAGAAGTTTCTTTGCCATCACCATCAATATGAAAAGGTGCGTTCTGCGGATTATGGATGACGAGTTCATTCGTTTGAAAATAGATGATGCCTTTGCGGTTTTTGTAATTATCCGTGAACGTTCCAAATCGTATATGCCAAAGCAAACGCATCAGAACAAGAATCAACTTCATTTTCTCAACAGCAACTACATCAAGCAACCCATCCTTTAAACTTGCTTTTGGGGCAATGGTAAAATGATTGCCAAACTGGTTGCTGTTGGCAATGCTGATAAAAAAAGCATTTACAGAAAGATCTACATCTTTTGCTTTTATTGCAAAAGGATAAGTCTTTATTCCAACAAGATTTTTAATAATAAGCTGCGAGTATTTCCAGAACCCTCTTTTCGTCTGTATGTCGAATTCATGTGCAACCTGTGCATCAAATCCCAAGCCGCTGAGCATACAGGAAAAATGATCGTTGATCATAAATGCATCTACCCGTTGCGGCTGTCCTTTGAAAATAACATCCATTGCTTTATCTGCATCTTTTGAAATTCCTGCTGCAAGTGCCAATCCATTACCTGAACCTCTTGGTATAATGCCGATATGAATTGGCAGATCCCTGATGCTGGCAGCCACCGCACTGATTGTACCATCACCACCTGCGATGATGACATCAGTAATATGATCATTTGATATTTTTTCTCTCAACCAATTATAATCTGCATCTGCACGGCTATGCTCAATGCTGAAATCAACCGCAGCCTGCTTACATCGCTGTTGAATGAGCTGTGGCAAAGGTTGTCCTTTCTGAACACCTGCTTTTGGATTCAATAAAAATAAAAAGCGACGCTGCATAGCGCCGCAAATCTAAATGCGATTATGTAAACAAAAGAAAAAGATTTACTTCACCGGATACAAAATATCCCTGTTATAGGTCCAGATTGCATTTTGCAGATGAGACCCGCCAATTTTTCTGAATACTGCGGCTACAAGATTTATCACATTCCCGCTAACAATCATGATATAGCCGGGAGTGGGGTTATCCTTAGTTACAAGCAAGCCCCCAACAACAGCTGCCAGTCCAATAAACGGAAGGATGGTTCCTGTTTTATTATTCTTTAAATATAATTTGTAAGAGTAAGTTGCTTCCGGTGAAATGAGCATGAGATTCTTTACTTCAGTTTTACTCAGCATAAAACCATTCATGGTAACACCCTGTCCAAGTTTCATGGTTTTTTGTATGTATTGCAGACGCATAGAATCCATATTTACCTGTGCAGATACAAAAGAGCAAATAAGAAGTGCAACGATGCAGGAAAAAAGTTTCATGATGATGATATTGTTAATCTGTTTACTCTAAGATATTCTTTTTTATTATGCCATAACTGAAAGCATGGTCAATGCTATTGCGCCTAACTCCTCATCTCCTTCAATTGAAACAATTGATCTTGCTTCCACTGGCAGCATCCCTTTTGAAAATAATTTCCATGCTGTTTGTGGGTCAATCAGTACATGGGCTGTAAACGAATCAGTTTGATCTTTTGATAAAACCCATCCCTCCTGTTTTTTTATAACCTGCCAGCTGCCGCCTATATCTGTTGTAACTGTTACCTTAACTACAGTATCAATTGCTGCCATTACATTTCTGTACGTATACGGTAATGCACACATGAATGTATCAATAAATGGATAAAACAATTCTTTTGTTAAGATGCCCTGTTTATCTACAGCATCTCTTATCTGTTGCTGATGAATAAATTTCTCCGTGTATTCTCTTGCTGTATGAAACCAGTTTTTTGATGTTTGCTCTCCTGCCCATGCAACAGAAAAAACTGCATCAGCATACAGATCAGCCTGCTGCCAGTATTGTGAACATTGCTTCCCGGTTGATTCAAGTAATTCCGTTAACACCTTTGGGCTTAAACGTTTAGTTGCTTTTACCCAATCTGCATTTAATTGATTCAGGTAAGCAACAAGATCTGTGTAACTTTTAATCTCTCTATCAGGTTGTAAAATATGTTCATCTCTACCCAGTGAAAGTGTGCGAAAGTTTGTATCTAATAAATGAGCAGCAATATCTTTTACCGTCCATAGTTTTGCTATGGTTGGTTTGTTCCATTCATCAGCAGTTAATGATCGCAATAAGCTGATGAGTTGTTGATCAAGGATCGGGAACAGGTGTGCAGTATAAATAATGTTTTGTGTTTCCATGCCGGTTTGGTGATGGTTACCATTTTAATAATGCGCTGGCCCATGTAAAGCCGCTTCCAAATGCTGCCAAACAAATCAAATCGCCTTCTTTTATTTTTCCTTCCTCCCATGCTTCGCATAAAGCAATAGGAACAGATGCAGCAGTAGTGTTTCCATATTTTTGAATATTATTATACACCTGGTCATCTCTCAACTTTAATTTATGTTGTACGAATTGTGCAATACGCAAATTTGCCTGGTGTGGGATCAATAAAGTAAGATCTGATGGCTGATAGTTATTTGCTGCCAATGCTTCCATAATCACTTCAGGAAATTTGACCACGGCTGTTTTAAACACTGCGGGGCCATCCATATTGGGAAAATTTTCTCCATTATCAATCATTGCATGACTCATAAACATATCCGCCATTGCTGAATCGTTGAAACTTGCAGCATTCGCTTTCCAGTGATTGGCATGCGTACCTGGATTGTACATGGCCAAAATTTCAGCTTCATTACCATCGCTGTGTAAATGTGTGCTGAGGATTCCACGGTTTGCATCTTCTGTTGGTTGAAGAACAATTGCACCTGCACCATCGCCAAAGATGACACTGATATTTCTGCCCCTTGTTGTGAGGTCCAAACCAAAAGAATGTTTCTCAGCTCCAACCACAAGGATGTTTTTATACATACCACTTTTGATAAACTGATCAGCAACAGAAACAGCATATACAAAACCGCTGCATTGATTTCGGACATCCAATGCACCTACCTGTTTCATGTGCATGGCTCTTTGTAACAATACACCACAACCGGG
>JANMOR010000364.1:0-2012 GCA_031369435.1 Chitinophagaceae bacterium | reverse complement strand
GCTTCAACAGCTACCTTTTGAGGAATTAAAAAGTTACGGGCATATCCGTTTTTTACTTTCACAACTTCGTTTTTACCACCAAGTGTGTTTACATCCTGAATTAAAATAACGTCCATTGTTTTGTTTTTAGTTTCCGAAACCCAGTTGCTTAAACTGTCTCCCCGAGACTTCGGGGGTTAGGGAAAGGTTACTAATTTGCTTATTTCAATAAATCTGTTACGTATGGTAACAATGCCATTTGACGGGCCTTTTTTACTGCATCTGATAACTTACGCTGATACTTGAGTGAATTACCTGTTAAACGACGGGGAAGGATCTTACCCTGATCGTTCACAAATTTCTTCAGGAACTCAATGTCTTTGTAGTCAATGTAACGGATACCGTACTTCTTAAAGCGGCAGTACTTCTTCTTAGGCTTCTCAGTTTTGATGGCCGTAAGGTATTTGATTTCATTCTTTGCCATAACTTAAACCTCCGCTTTTTGATTGCCAGTAGGAACGCCATTTTTCTTTTTGTAATTGTACTCAACGGCGTATTTGTCGAGTGCAGTGTACATGTGACGGAGCACTTGCTCATCACGGTGGAGTTGAATATTCAGCTTGGCATTAAAATCTGATGCAGCTTTGTACTCAATAACCCAGTAAATTCCAGTTGTTTTTTTCTCGATTGGATAAGCGAGAGATTTTAAACCCCATGGGTTGCTGTACACCACTTCGCCGCCATTAGCAGCCAGCAGATCGGTGTAGCGTTTTTGTGCTGCCTTAAACTCTTCGTCAGACAGAACAGGGGTAAAAATCACCATCATTTCGTAATTGTTCATTACAGTTTGTGATTTAAAAATTAATAATTGGGTTTGCCCATTGGATCCCGACGCTTTGGTCGGGAAATCTGCCAATACAGATTTGGGGCTGCAAAGGTAGGGGAACAGGCCCTGCCAGCCAAGCATTTGAACTGCTAATTTTCAGGTTTTTTCAGGCTGAATAAGACTTTGACCTGCCCCAATAATGGGAACTAAAGAATATTCTATAAAAAAGGGGCTGTTGATGCAGCCCCTTCATAATGCCTGTTTTTGTTGCTTATAGTTTGATCAGCTTAAGAACTCTTTTTTCTGCTCCCTGCATAATTTCAACAAAGTAGAGACCTGGATAATATTGATTTCCTATTCTCAATGTTTGATTTGCACTGTTGTAAACCCTTTGCTCTACTATACGTCCATGGATATCTATTACTTTCAATGTGATTTTTTCTCTCATAGATGTTGCAGAAATTATCACAGTGAAATCAGACATGGATGGGTTGGATAACACTCTTATTGAAAGTCCACTGGCTGAAGTTGTATTTTCAGAGATAGAAGTTGACCTTCCCGGCACTGTTCTGTTTGGCAGCGTACAGCTTCCTAACTTATCGCCATGAGCCAAATGAGCAGCTACTGCATTTCCATCCACAGTTAATGAATTTGATCCATGACAGATGACTACTTTATCCAATTTATTGCCGCCCCTGATATCAATGACGTTCACTGTTTTATTTGCAGAAGCCTGGCATCCGTTTGCATCTGATACTGTTACTGTATAAGTAGTAATTGTTAGCGGGTTTACACTTGTTGTTGGTACAGTTGAACCGGTTGACCATGTAAAACTATAAGTTGGTGTTCCTCCAGTTACTGCAGAATACAATGTAAGAGAAGAAGCAGGTGAATAACCAATATAAACCGTGTTGGCTAATACACCTGATGGTAATGCATATGCATCAGGAATTGTAACAGTTGGAGATTCATTGATCACAACAGTTGTAACACATGATGCTGTATTGCCCCAATTGTCAGATGCTGTCCATGTGATGGTGCTTGTGCCCACATTAAAAGAACCGCTTGCATCGCTGCTCGTTCCATTTCTTTCAGTAGCTCCGGTAATGCTGTAGCTATATGTAATAACATCACCACAATCATCGGTTGCAACAAAAGCAGGAATTGTATAACTGTTGCCTGTGTTTGAACAGAATGTAACTTGTTC
>JANMOR010000322.1:0-3550 GCA_031369435.1 Chitinophagaceae bacterium | reverse complement strand
GTGAAAACGAACTCTTGATTCCGAATTTGCTAAATGATTCATTAATTGCAAAAACAACTGTAACAATCCATTCAACTGCTGCAGCTGTTACATTACAAACTCCTGTACGTAATTTTGTTGATCAGTATCTGGAAGAACATGCAGAAATGCTGGAGAATATTAAATTCAACAACAGTTCCCGTTTCAAAACAATACAAACCATATTAGTGAAACGTGGTATACCTGCAGAACTATTATATCTCGCAGTCATCGAATCGAAATTAAAGAACTCAGCTACCTCCGGTGTGGGTGCAGCAGGCATCTGGCAACTGATGCCGGTTACTGCCCGGTACCTGGGTTTAAAAGTACAGGGTAAAACAGATGAACGAAGGCATCTGTATCAAAGCTCCATTGCTGCTGCCAATTATCTCAACGAATTATACAAACAGTTTGATGATTGGTTGCTGGTAGTAGCGGCTTATAATTGCGGTGCAGGAAATGTGTATAAGGCGATCAGGTTATCTGGCAGTCGTGAGTTCTGGAAACTGCAACGCTTTTTACCAACCGAAACAAGAAACCATGTAAAGCGTTTTATTGCCACGCATTTTTATTATGAAGAAAAAGGAAGTGTTGTTACGCTCACAAAAAAAGAACGCATCAGCTATCTTTCTTCATTAAATGAAATTATAATTGAAAACGCTGAAAACAAAGCAGAAGACTCGCCTGCACCAGGAAATAAGTTTTTCAATTGGGTAATAGTTGCACATGAAGAAGGTGAATTGATTTTGGTAGCAAGAAAATAAAGAAATCTTTTAAGCGGTAATTCCTGTAAGAGTGGTTGTGAATAGCAACTGCTCTTTTTTTATTTCCTTACATAAATAAATGTTTTGTTGCAGAAATTTTACTGCTGCACAAAATGCCAGCACACACCTGCCTTATCAATAATATTTACTTCCCTGCCGTAAGGCTGATTACTCACTTCTCCTATGCTGATACCAAATTTTTGCGGCAGTTCTTTGGCAATCACTTCTGCACGAAATGCATCTGCATTTTCTACTCCAACACTTAACATAAAATTTTCGGCGAAGGCTTTATCATCGTAGCGTTGTAAAATAAACCGGCAGTGATTATTTTCAAAGCCGGCATAATCGCCCATATCCCATGTAAGATTAAAACCAAGTGCTACAAAAAAATCTCTTGCCTGTTCAAAGTTGCTGCCCGATGGAACAAAGGGGCGCAGTGATAAAAATTTCATGTGCTGATTGTTTGATTAAAGATACAAAGCTGAAGGAAATTTATGTTTACTTGTTGAATGCAACGGGCCAGTCATGCCTTACTTCAGTCAAGTTGTTTAGAAATTATATGCTGAACAGGTGTGGAATATCTAAGAGTACTTACTGCTTTTTCATAAAATAAAAGTTCATTGGCCGGGAAATAGTAAAGCCCAGCCGTTGATACAATGCAATGGCCCGTTCGTTATCATCCCTTACATGCAAAAAAGGATATTGACCCTGTTGTAAAATGATCTGCAACTGGTGTTGTAATAAAACAGATGCATATCCTTTGCCCAAATGATCAGGGTGAGTGCACACAGCACTGATCTCAGTATAATTTTCTATATGCAGCCGTTGCCCTGTCATGGCGACTAATTTGCCGCTATCAAAAATGCCGAAGTAAGATCCGAAGTCGATTGTTCTTTTTCCAAAAGGGCCGGGCTTAGTTAACCGAACTAATTCAATCATCTCTTCTACATGTGTTTCAGTTAATGGTAATACATTGCTGAACTCTGCTTTAATATCATCGCCTTCATATACAAATTGCAATCCTTTTATTTCATGGGTCAATTGCCAGCCTGCAGGTTGTGTAATGGAAGAAGTTGTTGCATATAAAATTTTTCTGCCTGGTGGAAGCAGTTCATACAATTCTGAAAAACCATGTTGATTTTCTTCTGCAAAACCTGCAAAAGGTGAAACCTCTACATCGAAATATTTCACCTGTTCATTACCGTAACTGAGATGATTATCGCCGGTGAGTAATGCATTGTAAACGGGATTGTGCAATGGATGATTCACGCTATAAAAGTATTTGTTTTCTTTATTGTGAATTTAAGATTTTGTTGATGTTTGCTTTGCCGCTCAATAGAACGTCATCCCGAGGTACGAGGGATCTCTACACTCTTGGGTGTTATTAATTTATCAGGCTGATTATAAAACAACAGTCTTAGAATATAGAGATGTCTCCTACCGTCGACATGACGAACTTCATACTACTTTGTCATCTCTTCTATCCATCGCATGATCTCTGCTCCTTCTTCGCCGCTACAGGGATTGGGTGCAAGGCCCGAAAAATATTGAACTACTTCTTCAATCATCGGTTGCTGCACATGTTCCAGGCGTTCGAATTCGTATTGCGTTGTCAGGCCGTTGCCCTGGAGTGTAATACTGTTATCGGAAAAAAAACTAAAGCTCAAAGAGCCGTTGCTGCCAATGATCTCACACACATCACTTGGTTCGGCGGCGGTAAAACACCAGGTTCCGCTAAACACAATACCATTGTTGAAATGAATGGTGCCTGTTACTAAATCATCAGCAGGATAATAATTGCCTTGATTAGTTGACAATCCGGTAACAGATATTGCACTGCCAAATAAATAATAAAGAATATCTAACTGGTGTGGTGCCAAATCATGAAAGAGTCCACCGCCGGAAACAGCAGGATCAAAACGCCATGCTGTTTTTTCATCGCTGAGTTCGGCAGCAGCAGGTGGTTGTTTATAAAATTGTAAGCGAACCAATCTAGTATCACCAATAGCTTTTTGCTCAAGTAACTGTTTTAGTTTTTGAAACAGTGGCCATTGGCGGCGGTAATGTGCAACGGTTAGTTTTACATTGGAAGCTTTTGCAGCTTGTGCCATGTTTTGAGCAGAAGCATAATTCACTGTCATTGGTTTTTCTACATACACTGGTTTACCTGCGTTGATAGCGGCGAGTGCATATGCTTCGTGTGAAGATGGTGGTGTGGCAATATAAATAGCATTCACGTTTGGATCATGAATGAGTTTGGTTGCATCATTATACCATTGTGGCACGTTGTGACGCTTTGCATAGTCGGCTGCTTTTTCTGCATTGCGACGCATGACTGCTACCAGCTTTGAGCCGGGAACTTTGTTGAATGCCGGTCCGCTTTTGACTTCGGTTACATCGCCGCAACCGATAATACCCCAGTTGATCATGGCTTCTCTCCTACTGTGAAAATATTTAGTGTTGATGAAAATTATACCGTTTTCTTAGGTGGCAAATCAAAGGCGATGGCTTCATGTTCAAAATGTCCTTTATGTGAACTATCGCAGAATGGTTTGTTTTTGGAAAGGCCGCAACGGCAAAACGAAACGATTTCTCTTCCTTGTATATTATAGATATTCCCGTTTTTATCTACTACTTCAAAATCACCTTCCACTTTTAACGAACCGTTGCTGTTAACTGTAATTTTTGTTTTTGACATGTTATAAAATTACATACTAAATACAAATGAGAAGCATTTAAAAATATACATGCCCTCACCTGCTAGGCAT
>JANMOR010000315.1:0-7428 GCA_031369435.1 Chitinophagaceae bacterium | reverse complement strand
GAACATTACATTATGTTAGTAACAACCAGGAATGTAAAGAAGGTGAGTTAATATTAATGGATTTTGGTGCAGAGTATGGAGGTTATAATGCTGATTTAACCAGAACAGTTCCTGTTAGCGGCAAGTTTGGTCGCAGACAAAAAACAATTTACAATGCCTGTTTGCATTTACATGATTATGCAAAAAGTTTATTGAAGCCCGGTATAACTATTGTTAATTATACTGATAAGGTAGGCGAAGAAGCAACACAACAATTCTTAAAGATCGGGTTGCTGAAGAAAACGGAAGTAAAGAATGAAGATCCTGAAAACAGGGCCTACCGCAAATATTTATATCATGGAATATCTCATCACCTGGGAATTGATGTACATGATCTCGGCACAAAAACCGAACCCATCAAAGCAGGTATGGTGTTTACCGTAGAGCCCGGTATTTATATTGAAGAAGAACAAATAGGGGTGCGGATTGAAAACAATTTGTGGATCACCAAAACAGGGAATAAAGATCTCATGAAAAACATTCCCATTACAGTTGATGAAATAGAAGCCTTGATGAAAAAATAAGATCAGATTGATTAATCAAATGTTCAATGAAGCAAATTCCGAATCTGTTTACGTTACTTAATCTTGTGTTTGGTTGTATAGCCATTATACTTATTCTTCAACCGGGTGAAACGATTACTGCATTTGATGGCGGCAATTTTGTAATCAATCTGCCAGAGAAAATTACCTATGCATCTTATTTTATTTTCGCAGCAGGTATTGTTGATTTTCTCGATGGATTTTTAGCAAGATTAATGAAAGCAACTTCAGGCATGGGTAAACAACTCGATTCATTAAGTGATGTGGTAACATTTGGGGTAGCACCTTCCATGATCATGTATCAATTGCTGCGGATGAGTTATTTAAAAGAAGAATCAGCTTTGGATACATCCATCATCTGGTTATTACCTGCTTTACTGATTGCCTGCTGTGCAGCATGGCGTTTGGCGAAGTTTAATATTGACGAACGCCAAAGCGTTTCTTTTCGTGGAGTACCAACACCTATCACAGCAATGGTGGTGGCTGCTTTACCATTGGTGATCTGGTACAATCAGTGGAATCTTGCAGAAATAATCATTAACCGTTGGGTTCTTTATTCCATTATTCTGATCATTAGTTTTCTGATGGTTTCGGATATTCCCATCATGGGGTTGAAGTTCAAAGATTATAGCATCAAAAATAATCAACCCAAGGTCATATTGGCCGTATTGGCCATTGCCTTGGTTTTCATTTTTCACTGGGCTGCTATTCCGCTCATTTATTTAGCCTACGTTGCTTTATCTTTGCTGCTTCGCAAACAGATCATCTAATACAATATTCAAACAATGACTTATACAGTTCAGGTAAAAGTAATGCCGCTGAAAGATTTATTAGATCCACAGGGAAAAGCAGTGATGGGTGGCTTAAGCAGTTTAGGTTTAAACACTGTGGCAGATGTTCGTATTGGTAAAAACATCAGCATGCAGATCGATGCTGATACGCCAGATTCAGCAAAGGCAATTGCAGAAGAAGCTGCTAAGAAGTTGTTGGCTAATCCTGTAATGGAGCAATTTGAAATCACGGTTAATTAAACAATTTGGCAATTTGAAAATTTGGAAATTGAATCAGCTTCGGTTTTCATTTTCAAATTATTTCATTTTCAAATTTTCAAATTTTGTTATTCATCATTCCCACTCCAATCGGCAATCTCAAGGACATTACACTCCGTGCATTGGAAGTAATGAAGGAAGTGGATCTGCTTCTTGCTGAAGATACACGTACAAGTTCTGTATTGCTCAATCATTATAATATTCAAAAGCCACTCTCTCCCTACCATCAGCACAACGAACATAAAATTGTACAGCATTTAATTGATCAGCTGAAAGAAGGGAAAAAGATGGCTTTGTTAACTGATGCCGGAACTCCGGGTATCAGCGATCCTGCTTTTTTATTGGTACGTGAATGTGTAAAGTATAACATTGTTGTTGAAACACTTCCGGGCGCTACTGCATTTGTTCCTGCTTTGGTCAACAGCGGCTTGCCTGCAACAAGGTTTACATTCGAAGGATTTCTTCCGCAAAAAAAAGGCCGGCAAACAGCTTTGAAACAATTGTCAGAAGAAGAACGCACCATGATCTTTTATGAATCACCATTCCGCCTTGTTAAAACACTCTCCGATTTTATACAATACTTTGGTAAAGATCGTATGTGCTGTGTAAGCAGGGAACTCACCAAAAAATTTGAAGAAAACAAACGGGGCACCCTCAAAGAAGTACACGATCACTTTGATGCAAAAACTGTTAAAGGTGAAATTGTGATTGTGGTTGCAGGAAAAGATGAGTAATTTTAATGTCTCAAATTTAAAACCTGCATCATGAAACATCTTTTTATTATTACAACCTTTTTCCTGTTTGCTGCAACAACAAATGCGCAGCTGTTTGCAGTTCCTGAAATTGTAAAACAAACATTCGCCAAACAATATCCTGATGCTAAGGATGCCAAATGGAGCGATGGTCTGGATAACCATACCGTTCGTTTTACATTGGGCGATAAAATCCTGAAAGCCAGTTATGCTCCTAAAGGCGATTGGGTATGGACTGAAACAAAAGTTGAATTGACAGAACTTCCAAAAGTAGTTCAGGATGGATTTAACAGCAGTAATTATAAAGATTGGACCGTAAAGGAAACTGTTTCAGTTGTAAAGCCCAGAGCCGAGGCCAATGAGTATAAAATTGTAGTACAAAAATCTGCACTCAAGAAAAAAATCCTGGTCTTTGATGCAAAGGGCAGGTTGTATGAAGAGTTGTTTTCGTTATAAGTTGTTCAAAATTTAAATCCTGTTCATCTCAACAGGATTTTTCGTTACTCTTCTTCTGAGTTTTAAGAATAGTTCACTTCGTAATTTTACTGGTTTGCATCGAAATCAATGCTTCACATTTTACGATTTATATCAATTTATTGTTAAGGAATCTTTATTCAAGGTCATGATTTTTTTTATGTAAAATCATGAAAGTGCTTATCCACAAAGCATCTCCAAAGGGCAATGCTTTTTTCATTTTTGTTTTTTTTCTGGGGTTTTAAAATGTGCAAAAAAAATACCTTATAGTAGTATTGACAAACATTAATTTTTCACTTAATCTTGTTTTATCATTCCCCAACGTCCATTGTAATCCCCTTTTTTCCTCTGTACCGTTAACCATTAAACCTTTTGCAATGATCCACGAATCATTGAAGTTCCTCGGTGAGGAAGTGAATAAGTATTTGAATTTAAAGATACCTAACCCAACACCATCTGTGGCCAGGCTGGTGGTTAGTAATGTTTCTTTATCATCTGATGCAACTGCTGATATCTTACCAGATATAAAAGACAGGGCTATTCTCAGTCTTATAAATGTTGAAGAAGATCGCATCGCCAAACAACAGGAGAACTATACTAAAAGTGATCTTTCAACTGTCTACAAAAATCCTCCGCTTTATCTCAATCTGTATATTCTGTTCTCCATGAACAGGAGAAATTATGATGATTCATTAAAACTTCTCGGGGCGATCGTACAATTCTTCCAGCATCAATTTGTATTTACTCCCATTACACATCCGGGGCTTGACAGCCGCATACAGCGCATCGTTGTTGATCTGCACAATATGAGTTTTGAACAAACCAATCATATGTGGAGCATCTTGGGTGGTAAATATTTTCCATCTGTGATGTATAAAGTACGCCAGGTAACCATGGATGAAAATGCAATCATCAGTGAAAGCGGCTTTATCAAAGAAATACAGTTAAACGATAAATTGAAAGTGCCAGTATCATGACCAATAGTTTCAAAATATTATTCATGACAGAAGTGATGCATGATTTCTACAAAGATGGAAGATGCAGCGATTTCAGGTTTATACCTGCAACTGAAACAGCTCAGCTATTGGCGAATTACAAAGCGCTCTGTAAAACATTGGGCAATAAATTGGTTGTGTTGATGAAAACAGATGAAACAGGAAAGCCATTTGTTCAGCCAAATTCAACAGACAAGTTTACGTTTTATATGGAATTGATGAAGCCTTTGTTCATGACTGTTTCCAATCTTGAATTGAATGCGCTGGCTGGTAAACGTTTTTATTTTACCAACCTGCATCAGAACAAAGTAAATATTGCTGTGAACCAGGATATACTTTATTTATCGAAGGAAACTGCAGCTTATGCCGGAGCAACAAATTATTTACCCGGTGACTTTGTAAAGCAGGCGAATGTTATTTATGA
The DNA here is from genome assembly GCA_031369435.1 of Chitinophagaceae bacterium. Classification (GTDB taxonomy): domain Bacteria; phylum Bacteroidota; class Bacteroidia; order Chitinophagales; family Chitinophagaceae; genus Lacibacter. The sequence goes on along the minus strand of JANMOR010000315.1, from coordinate 3,153 downwards.
ATGTATCCAGTCGTCCACCGGTAATACACCACCCAATGCAGGATTTTGGATAAGCCGTACAAAAAATCAATATGCATCTCCAACTGATCTCCTTCAATTTATTCCGCAGCAACATGTATTTGCTGTAACACCGAATGCTGCATCTGTTCATATCTCTGTATTCAAATTAAATTTGACCAATCACTTGTTTGATGTGTTGGCATTAGAACAAACTATCAATTTTGAATCAGCAGTTGCGAATGTGTTGGTTGATTTGAGTTCCTTGCCCGAAGCAAAATACAGGGTGCTGATCAATGCAAAAGAATTATTTGTGTATGTAAGTAATGATGCGGTGTATAAAAACATCTTTGCAGTGGTTGATCTGTATCATCATTTACCGAATGGAAATGATTTTGCCTTTCTTAATGGAACAGGAAAATTAAAAGATCAGTTTGTGGGTGGTAAAAATATTTGGTTGAATTATACCATTCGTTTTGCCAACCGCCTTGCTTTCTGGAAATATCTCACACCCAAAAAAGGAGTACTGGCCATTGACAGTAATCCTGATTATAGTTTTTCAGGCAATGCCAACCCTGCCGAATATTTTACCAGTGCTCAACCCATTCCCTTAGTTGAAAAACCACATGAATTTAAACTAACACTTTTTCAACCCATAAGTTCCGAACCACCGCTGGCGCCCAACCCTGATGTACATGCATCAGGAATGCTCAGTAAAACAGGAGCGGATTATTACTGTAACATATACTTAAACTATTAAACCATTCATCATTAAACCTTATCATCATGGCAACGACGTACAAAACCCCCGGTGTTTATGTGGAAGAAATTCCCAAACTGCCGCCTTCTGTAGCACAGGTAGAAACAGCTATTCCAGCATTTGTTGGGTATACGGAAAAAGCGGAAAAAAACGGGGAGCCTTTAACCAATGTCCCAACCCGCCTTTCTTCTTTACTTGAGTTTGTCACTTATTTTGGAGGTTCAAGAAAACTGGATGATAACTCCATCACTGTTGTTACAGACGAGGATAATAATTATTCTGTAAAAACAGTGACGGTTGCCAATGGCAAACAATATTACCTGTACGACAGTATGCGTTTGTTTTTTGATAATGGTGGAGGCGATTGTTATATTGTTTCAGCCGGTAATTACAAAACCTCATTGGGTGCTGATAACACAGTTTCTGGTGCTGCTTTAACAACGGGTGTACAATCTTTAGAAAAAATTGATGAGCCAACTATTCTCTTATTCCCTGATGCAGTGCTTATACAATCAACAGTTGAAGGACAGTTCTATAGTCTGCAACAGGAAGCTTTGAGTCAATGTGCCAAGCTCCAGGATCGTGTTGCAGTTTTAGATCTGCATGAAATCAGTGCAAATTTCTGGCCAGCTCCGGTACAAAAATTCAGGGATAATATTGGCATCAACAATTTAAAATATTCAGCTGCTTATACGCCATGGATTTTCAGCACCTATGATATCAATCTTCCTTTTCTTTCTTTCAAGGGAGGCATTAAGAAAAAAGATGGCGTAACAGCAGTGCCTTTGGTGAATCTTACAACAGATAGTGATCTCAATAAACTGGTAACAGATGTAGATGCAAGTCTTACAGATGTAACATTGGTGAAGAGTACCATTGATGCTATTTGTGATGCAGATAATGCAGGTGTTATTCCTGCAGCTGCAGCTGCACCTTTTGAAGCAAGCACCATAAAAGATCGTTACAAACAACTGGCAGATCGTGTTAGAGCCGCTGCTCCGGGAGATGAGGATGACAGAACAAGAGAGTTGCTTGCTTTTGTACGGAATACGGCATTACGATTTACAACATTGGTCTTTGGTGGCAGCAGTTTGAATAAAGATCTGTTGTCTTATGCAGGTTCAAATTCACTATGGCGTGGAGCAGTTGACAACTTAATTAAAGTTGAAAAAAATGCTGATGTTGTTTTATTTACAGGAAATAATGCTGCTGCAGTTGATGCATTATATGGCGGCAGTGCTGTTGTTACATTATGGTTGGGTGCAACTGTAAATTCGATCGGAGGTAATACTAAGAATTATGATAATAATCCTCCCGGCCCTGCAATAACAGGACTAGCTCTATTTAATGCGTTTGAAGGAGATATTGCTTCTTCATTAAATAAACTCTCCTCTTTTGCAGATACGATTCTTGCTGCTGCAAACAGTTATCAAAAAGCTGCACAGGATTCGTTGTACGAACGTCATCCCATCATCAGCAATATTGTAAAAAATATTAAAAAGCAGTTAGGCAAACTTCCTCCAAGTGGTGCAGTTGCCGGTGTATATGCAAGAGTTGATAATGCAAGAGGTGTTTGGAAAGCGCCTGCCAATGAAAGTTTGAATTCTGTTTCAGGCCCATCTGTACAGATCAGTGCCGATGAACAATCGAATTTGAATGTGGATGCTGTTGCCGGTAAATCCATCAATGCTATACGTGCTTTCACTGGTAAAGGAACATTGGTATGGGGTGCAAGAACATTGATGGGTAACGATAATGAATGGCGTTATGTGAGTGTGCGTCGCTTCTTTAACATGGTGGAAGAAAGTTGTAAGAAATCTACAGAGCCATTTGTATTTGAACCCAACGATGCAAATACCTGGGTAAAGGTGCAGGGCATGATTGAAAACTTCTTAACGGTATTATGGAGACAAGGTGCATTGCAGGGTGCTAAACCTGAACATGCATTTTATGTTGCTGTTGGTTTAGGTAAAACAATGACAGCATTAGATATACTGGAAGGAAGAATGATTGTTGAAATAGGAATGGCAGTTGTTCGTCCGGCTGAATTTATCATCCTCCAGTTCACACATAAAATGGCAGAGAGTTAAGCCCCCATCCCCTAAAGGGGTGTAAAACATAGTTCGGTTTTTATAATAATTAATCATCTTCTTAAGTCCGCCGGTTGGCGGATTTAGGGCAAAACTTATCATCATGGCAACATATCCTCTTCCAAAATTTCATTTCCAGGTACAATGGGGTGGAGTAAGGATTGGTTTTACAGAAGTAACGGGTCTTGATATGCAGGTAGAAGCAATTGAATACCGTGAAGGCAGCAGCCCGGAGTATTCAAAAATCAAAATGCCCGGCATGCACAAATTCAGCAATATCACATTGAAGCGTGGTACCATCCAGGG
>JANMOR010000308.1:0-3799 GCA_031369435.1 Chitinophagaceae bacterium | reverse complement strand
TGCTTGATTAAAATATTTGCCAACTCTATCATTTTCTTAATCCCATCTTCGGGTAAGGCTCCTTTTTTAAACTCAGCCAACACTTCAGGTAGTTTGGTTTCCATTTCATGTAAGAATTGTTCTTCAAACTCTTTGATCCTTTTTACAGGAACTGCATTCAACAATCCATTTGTACCAAGATAAATAATGGCTACTTGTTTTTCAACAGCAAAGGGCGAGTACTGTGCCTGTTTCAAGATCTCAACGTTACGGGCTCCTTTGTCAATTACAGATTTGGTTGCTGCATCCATATCACCACCAAACTTAGAAAAGGCTTCCAGCTCACGGTATAATGCCTGATCTAATTTTAATGTGCCTGCAACTTTTTTCATTGATTTGATCTGAGCATTACCTCCCACACGACTAACGGATATACCTACGTTAATTGCCGGGCGGATACCTGCATTGAATAAGTTACCCTCCAGGAATATCTGACCATCAGTAATTGAAATTACATTTGTTGGAATGTATGCTGACACATCGCCTGCCTGAGTTTCAATGATAGGCAATGCAGTTAATGATCCACCACCTTTTATCAAATGTTTAATGCTGTCTGGAACATCATTCATATTCTTTGCTACACTGTCATCACCAATTACTTTAGCTGCACGCTCTAACAAACGACTATGCAAATAGAATACATCACCAGGGTATGCTTCACGACCCGGAGGACGGCGAAGTAACAATGATACTTCACGATATGCCACTGCCTGTTTTGACAAATCATCATAAATAATTAATGCAGGACGTCCCGTGTCACGGAAGAATTCTCCAATAGCTGCACCGGCATAGGGAGCAAAGAACTGCTGAGGAGCAGGATCACTTGCAGAAGCTGCAACAATAGTTGTAAACTTCATAGCACCATGATCTTCGAGTGTTTTCATAACACCTGCAATGGTTGATGCTTTTTGTCCTATCGCAACATAAATACAATATACAGGCTTGCCTGCTTCATAAAATTCTTTTTGATTGATGATGGTATCAACCGCAATAGCAGTCTTACCAGTTTGACGATCACCAATAATCAATTCACGTTGACCACGGCCAATAGGAATCATTGCATCGATTGATTTAATACCTGTTTGCAATGGTTCTTTTACAGGTTCACGGAAAATTACACCAGGTGCTTTACGTTCCAAAGGCATTTCATATAATTCACCGGTGAGAGGTCCTTTCCCATCAATTGGTTCGCCCAATACATTGATAACCCGGCCACTCATTCCTTCACCAACTTTGATAGATGCGATTTGATTGGTACGACGAACTTTTGAACCTTCTTTGATATTTTTTCCTTCGCCCATTAATACCACACCCACATTATCTTCTTCCAGGTTCAAAGCAATGGCACGAACACCGCTCTCGAATTCTACCAGTTCACCATAACCAACATTGTTCAAACCATATACACGGGCAATACCATCACCCACCTGTAATACGGTTCCTACTTCTTCCAAATCAGCACCAACTTTGAAATTGCTTAACTGCTGGCGAAGTATCGCTGAAATCTCATCCGGTTTAATATCTGCCATGACGCTTTATTTTAAAAAAATGAATTAACGAATATTTTTAACATACAAATTTTTATGAAACTGCTTTTGTATATCACTTAAATCTCTTGCAATACTTGCATCAACCAAACTGCCATTGTACTCCAGTTGAAAGCCACCTATTATTGAAGCATCCACTACGGTTAAAAGTTCAATATTCCTGATTGTGGTTGCTTCTTTAACTTTATTGATGATGGATGTTTTCAATTCATCACTTGCAGGTTCGGCAGTAATAAGCTTAACAATGTGAATGTCTTTGATTTCATTATACTGCTCAATAAATGAAAATGCAATTTCAGGAAGATTTTTTTCACGGCCCTTTTTAATGAGCAAATGAATAAAGGCTGATGAAAGTGTTCCCACATTTTTTTCAATCACCTGTGCAACAATCTTCTCTTTGGTATCACCTTTGATCACCGGGCTGCGCAACAGATTGGAAAACTCCTTGCTAAGTTTACAGAGCTCCTGTAAATATTTCATGTCAGCATATACAACATCCAGCTGGTTTTGCTCCTGTGCAAGCACAACCAGTGATTTTGCATAACGACCTGCTACTCTTGGATTCTGCATATAAAAACAGCTTTGAGCTAAGAGCTGTAAGCAACAAGCTAAGAGCTTAAGGCATACAGCTAACAGCTGATTTCTTAATTCAGTTTTACTACTTCAGCTAATGAATTGATATAAGCTTCCTGATCGGCTCTGTTAGCCAGCTCACGACGCAATACTTTTTCACTTACTTCAATCACCAAATTACCAACCTGGTTTTTTACATCAGTTAACGCCGCCATTTTTTGTTGATTGATGGCAGCCTGTGCTTCTATGATAATTTTATTGGCTTCTGCTTTTGCCATATCTTTTGCTTCGCCTACAATTTTATCTCTTGTTTCACGGGCTTCTTTCAGTAACTGTGATCTTTCTTCACGGGCCTTTGCCAACAAAACTTCATTTTCATTTTTTAAATGAGCCATCTCCGCTCTTACTTTTTCAGCGGTTTCCAATGCTTCGGCAATTCCCTTCTCTCTTTCTGTTAACCCTTTAATAATGGCAGGCCATGCATATTTTTTCAACAGAAAAAATACCACTAAAAAGGCCAACAATGTCCAGACTAATAAGCCTAAGCCGGGAGTAAGTAAATTCATGTGCTGTATTTATATAAGTTCAGATAATTTTTAAAAATACTGCATCCGCCGTCCTGTACTTTGGATGCAGTAAATCGTTTGTGCGATTAAAGTACCATCGCAAGGAAGCCTACGATAATAGCAAACAGAGCAGCTCCCTCTACGAGTGCCGCAGTAAGGATCATGTTTGCACGGATATCGTTAGAAGCTTCTGGCTGGCGTGCAATTGACTCCAATGCACCTTTACCAATCTGTCCGATACCAATACCGGCACCTACAGCTGCCAAACCAGCGCCAATTGCACCACCTGCATTAGCTACCGCATCTAAAAGAATTAAATCCATTGTTTTGAATTTATAATTGTGAAAAATAAAAACGATTAATGATGTGCTGCACTTTCTTCATGGCTATGATCACCTTCCAGTGCCTGGCCAATAAATACTGCTGTAAGCACAGTAAAGATGAATGCCTGTAAGAATGCTACCAACACTTCAATAAAATAAATAAATATGGTAAAGCCAATTGCAAGTGGAGAAGCTCCCCAACCAGCGTACTGGTTCAATTGGGCAAAAATGAAAATGAGTGAAATCAAACAAATGATAATAATGTGGCCCGCCACCATGTTGGCAAACAAACGAATGATCAATGCAAACGGCTTAATAAATACACTCAAAAATTCTACCGGCACAAGGATGAATTTAACACCCAATGGTACACCCGGAGGATTAAAAATATGCAGCCAGTAATGTTTGTTTGAACTGAACAGGATTACAAGAAAAGAGATTAAACCCAGTACTGCTGTAAATGCAATATTGCCTGTTACGTTTGCAGTGCCTGGTATTAATCCTATAATGTTATTGATAAGAATAAAGAAGAAAACAGTGAGCAGGTAAGGCAGGTATTTCATCGCTTTTGCTCCAAGGTTTGGAATTGCTACCTCATCTCTTACAAAAGCGATGATGGGTTCCATGAGGTTTTGCTTACCCTTTGGTGCAGTTTTAACGCCGAGCCCTTTTGCATAAGCATTGGCAATGCTGATAAGCAACCAACACAAAAATGCAAGCGCAAGGATCATTTGAACCACGTTGCGTGTTA
>JANMOR010000270.1:0-2079 GCA_031369435.1 Chitinophagaceae bacterium | reverse complement strand
TCACCGTTCAACAAAATCTTTCACTTACATGTGTTTGTTTGATGGTTTAATTCACGCAAGGAAAATCCTTTACATACCTGCGCTGCCGTGCAACAGCGGGCTCCAATCATTTGATAGAATTTGATAACCCTGATATTTTTTATGGTTATTTGAGTTTCTGACCCTATTTTTGCTTCATGATCAATAACACACATATTCATCACCACCATACTTTCCCTAACAGGTAAGCCGGTTGATGTATTGTGTTGAACAATAATGGAAAGGCTTACGAAAGTGAGCCTTTTTTATTTAAATAAGGTATGCCATATCTTTAAAAGAAGTGATGAAATAAAGAAAACGGTTGACAGGTATGGCATGCCTGTTCAACTTTAAAATTAAGATGATGCAGGAAAAAAAATATACTCCTTTAAGCGAAATCAGCGGCGGCACTAAGGCTCCTTCAAAGCTTCGGATAGCGATTCAAAAAAGCGGACGATTGTACGATGATTCAGTAAAGCTGCTGAATGAATGCGGCATTGAACTACGGAATGTAAAAGACCGCTTAAGAACTGAATCAGATACCTTCCCGATGGAAGTGTTTTTTTTAAGAGATGATGATATACCGCAATATGTGGAAGATGGTGTGGCCGATATTGGTATTGTTGGTGAAAACGTTTTGTTCGAAAAAAATAAAGAAGCAACGGTAGTAGAGAAACTTGGATTTGGAAAATGCAGACTGAGTATTGCCATTCCTAAAAGCCAATTGTATGAAGGGGTTCAAAGTTTAGATGGCAAACGCATTGCCACCAGTTATCCTTTTCTTGTAAATGAGTTCCTGAAAAAAAAATAATATCAAAGGCGAAGTGCATGAAATCAGCGGCAGTGTTGAAATTGCACCGGGCATTGGATTAGCAGATGTGGTTGTTGATTTGGTGAGCAGCGGCTCCACCCTTTTTATGAATGGCTTGAAAGAAGTGGAAACCATTCTGCAATCGCAATCAGTTCTTATAAAAAACAACAAACTGAATAAAGAACAGGAACTGTTGCTGGATAAATTCATCTTCCGGATACAGGCCGTTAAAAAAGCCAAACGAAATAAATATGTGCTGATGAATGCACCCAATGACAAACTGAAAGATATCATTGCTTTATTGCCTGGCATGAAAAGCCCCACAGTATTACCATTGGCTGAAAGCGGATGGAGCAGTGTACACAGTGTATTGAATGAAGATGAGTTCTGGGAAAAAATTGAACAACTGAAAGCAGCAGGCGCAGAGGGAATTTTAGTGGTGCCGATTGAAAAGATGGTGATGTAATGCCCCCTTCCGACTTCCCCCAAAAAGGGAAGCCATCATCGCACAGCCCTTGCTATTATAAAGAGTATGATTATTTAGAGTTGATCAAAATATAAAAAGCGTAAGATGTTCCGCAGTAACAATTGATCGATAGAAAAAAATGCAAATAAAAACGTTCCGTCCCGTTGGGACGGCTGATACATATGCAGATCATTAAACATCCCAAGAAAAGTGAGTGGAACAGGTTGCTGAAACGGCCTGCATTGGATTCATCATCGCTGGAAGCAAGTGTTACCAATATTCTTCACCAGGTAAAAGCAAGTGGCGATGAAGCATTGAAACGTTTCTCTACTATTTATGATAAAGTATCTGTTGATGAATTGTTGGTTTCTAAAGAAGAAACTATCGCCGCTGTTGAAACAGTAAGTGCTGAATTAAAAAATGCCATCGCTATTGCTAAGAAGAATATTGAAACATTTCATCAGCAACAAGTTAATGAGGTTGAAAAAATCGAAACCATGCCCGGTGTTGTTTGCTGGCGCAAAACGGTTGCTATTGAAAAAGTAGGATTATATATTCCCGGTGGAACGGCTCCTTTATTCTCCACTATTTTAATGTTAAGTATTCCCGCAAAGATTGCAGGTTGCAAAGAAATTATTTTATGCACGCCACCCGGTAAAGATGGAAAACTGAATGCCGCTATATTATATACTGCACAACTCGTTGGTATTTCAAAAATATTTAAAACAGGCGGTGCACAGGCCATTGCGGCAATGGCATACGGCACGGAGACCATTCCGCAGGT
>JANMOR010000255.1:0-4385 GCA_031369435.1 Chitinophagaceae bacterium | reverse complement strand
CTATAGTTTAATTTGTCAGACGGCCTGAGGGCCGTGCAGACAAGAAAGATCAAAGAAATTATTTCTTCATCACTTCTGCCATTGTTTTACCAATATCAGCAGGGCTGTCAACTACATGAATTCCACACTCATTCATGATCTGCATTTTTGCTGCGGCTGAATCTTCTGCACCACCAATGATGGCACCGGCATGTCCCATGCGTCGGCCGGGAGGCGCTGTTTGTCCGGCAATAAAACCAACCACCGGTTTCTTTGGATTTTCTTTATACCAACGTGCAGCTTCTGCTTCCATACCACCGCCAATTTCACCAATCATCACTACTGCATCTGTTGCATCATCGTTCATAAATAATTCCAATGCTTCTTTTGTTGTTGTGCCAATGATGGGATCGCCACCAATACCAACTGCTGTTGAAACACCCAATCCTGCTTTTGCAACCTGGTCAGCCGCTTCATAAGTAAGCGTTCCGCTTTTTGATACAATACCAATGCGACCGGGAATGAAAACAAAACCGGGCATGATGCCTACTTTACATTCACCTGCTGTAATAACACCGGGACAGTTGGGCCCTATGAGCCGTGTATTAGTGCTTGCTAAATAATTTTTTGCTTTTACCATATCCTGCACAGGAATACCTTCTGTAATACAAATCACCAATTCAATTCCTGCATTGGCTGCTTCCATAATTGCATCGGCTGCAAAAGCAGGCGGCACAAAAATGATACTCACATTGGCACCGGCTTTTTGAACTGCTTCTTCAACAGTATTGAAAACAGGTTTATCCAGATGGGTGCTGCCACCTTTACCAGGCGTTACACCGCCAACAAGATTGGTGCCGTATTCAATCATTTGTGTGGCATGAAAAGTGCCTTCTGTTCCGGTAAAACCCTGAACAATTATTTTGGAATTTTTATTAACGAGAATACTCATATGGAATGCTTTGTTAGGAGCGGCAAAGATAGGGGATAACAGTTTTGAGTTATGAGTTTTGAGTTTGATAGTTTTGAGCTTTCTGCACTCATGCAATTGACAGCAGCAGTTCCGGCACTAAAGATGAATGTTTGAGTCTGACCGACGTCAGACTTTTCATTATAAGTGAGAGACTTGTTTTTCTTCCAACTAAAAACTAAATACTTAAAACTTACAACTGTTTTACCTGCTTTTGTTACTGGCATTGTTCTTTCCTGTATAACCCCAGGTTACACTTCCCCAATAGCTTTGCCATTGTGCTTTGGGATCGTTGTTGAGGCGGAGCATGTGTACACAGCTTACCATCCATTCGCCGATTGTTTCAACAGGGAAACTGATTTCACCATTGGCATCACTCATGATAACAGAATCTTTTACCATACCGGCCAGCTTATGCCAGGTGCGGATTTTTTTATTGGCAAAAGGCTCCCCTTTAAACAGAATTTTTAATTTGATTGTTTGCAGATTTTTGAATGCATAAGGATTAGCCAGAGGAATAATATCTAAAGGAAGGGTTGTTTGTTTTTTATACACATCGGTTTTTTTAGCGCCTACCTGTATAATGGTTTTGACGGAACGTTGATAATATTCCCTGCCCATTGAATCGGTTTCATTATGTTCAAGGCGGTAGTTGATAGCATCTGTTAATCCATCTTCTAATAGATATTCATAAAATTTAGGCGCTTCAATTTCTATATAGGTGTTGCTGTTATTAAACGTAACCATGGCCGTTTGTTCTTCAAATAAAGAGAACTGCAGTGAATCACCTGTTTCATCACTCAACGCATTTTTTAGATCATCTGTAACATCAGCATAATGCAATTTCAGTTCATTTACCTTTTGCTGGTTACCACTCCAGTTAACACCTGTAAATGCTTCCCCTACTTTTATCCGTATGTTGACTTCTTCACCTCGTGAAAAAATATATTGCTGTGGCTCCAGCCAGAATTCATGTGCCAGGATCGGCAACACAAACAAACAACTGATGCAGAGGAGTAATGATTTAAACTTCATGAATTTGTTTTAGTTGAATTCATTTCTACAGTATGTTTTATCCCTCCCCTTTGGGGAGGTTAGGAGGGGCCTACTTCATCAGCTGATCCATATCCCTGTCATTGCTGATCTTTCCTTTGGCTTCGAGCATCCGCATGTCTTTAGCATCCTGTAAAAAATCAGAAGCGAAAATAAAATTATTGAGTTCTTCATTTTTACTGAAGATGATGTCTTTGTTGGTTCCTTCCCATTCTTTTTTACCCTGGTGCATAAAGATGATCTTATTGCCTATTTCCATTACACTGTTCATGTCGTGTGTGTTCACAATAGTTGTCATGCCGAATTCAATGGTAATTTCTTTAATGAGTTTATCAATGACTAAAGAAGTTTTTGGATCAAGACCTGAGTTGGGTTCATCACAAAACAAAAATTTAGGATTGAGTACAATGGCTCTTGCAATACCAACCCGTTTTTTCATACCACCACTGATCTCAGATGGAAATTTGTGATTGGCCTCTTCGAGATTAACTCTTGCCAGCACCTCGTTTACTTTTTTAAGCTTCTGTTTTACATTCAGCTTGGTAAACATATCCAGCGGAAACATCACATTCTGTTCAACCGTCATAGAATCAAACAAAGCAGAGCCCTGGAATAACATCCCGATCTGTTGACGTAATTGTTTACGCCCATCTTCATTCATGGTTGTAATGCTTTCACCATCATACAACACTTCGCCGCTATCAGGTTCAAATAAACCAACAAGACATTTCATCAACACTGTTTTGCCACTGCCACTGGCGCCAATAATAAGGTTGCACTTTCCTGTTTCCAAAACAGCAGATACATCTTCAATGACTGTATTTCCGTTAAACCCCTTGTGTATGTTTTTTATTTCAATCATGTAGTTATAATAATAAAGCAGCCAGTGCATAATCGGCCAGTAAAATCAATATACAACTTACAATTACAGATTTGGTACCAGCCCTTCCTATTTCCAATGAACCACCCTGTACATGATAACCATAATAGGCAGGGATGCTTGAAATGATAAATGCATACGTGTATGTTTTACTCAATGCAAAAAATACATTGTATGGAATAAAATCTTCGAGCAAGCCATCGTTATAAATTTCAGCGGGAAGAATACCTGACAATTCTCCTGCTATTTTTCCGCCCCAGATACCTAATACGGCCGCCAAAATAACCAGACAGGGAACAACCAATAATGCTGCTATAATCTTCGGCATAATTAAATAGGCCTTGGTATTGATGCCCATGATCTCCAGTGCATCGATCTGTTCGCTGATGCGCATATTGCCCAGCTCCGATGCAATACGTGAACCTACCACACCTGCCAGCACCACACAAATCAACGTAGGAGCAAGCTCCAGGATGATATTATCTCTTACAATAACGGCAATAACAGTTTTTGGAATTAAAGGAGTGATGAGCTGGTAGGCAGTTTGAACAGTTGTTACTGCACCAAGGAATACAGAAATAATAACAACGATTCCAACAGAACGGATACCGATTTCATTGCACTGATGCATCAACTCTTTCCAGTACAAACGCATATTCTCCGGTTTGGAAAACATTCCTTTGATCATTAACAGGTAACGGCCGAGATGCGTAAAGAATTCCATAGTGTTATTTCAAATATCAATTGTTGATGTTAAAAGCCAATGGTCAATAAAATAAGTGAATATTGAAGATACGACCCATCAGGCATATAACATAAATGATAGGCTCAACACTTATAGTTCACTTATTCACCACTCACCATTGACCATTCACCTCTTACCACTCCCTTCTTCACCTATATATCATGACTCACTTTCCTGAATCGTTTCCACCATGCCGATTTTTTTACTGCTTCCTGTGTATTTATTTTATTGCCTTTCATTTGTGCATCAACTACAGCAATCAACACCATATTAAAAATAGAACGTACCGAACTTCCTAATTGTAAAATATGCACCGGTTTTTTCAATCCTAACAGGATGGGACCTATTGCATCTGCATCGCCAACTTCCTGCAACAGGTTATACGCAATATTGCCACTCGCAAGGTTGGGGAAGATGAGTACATTGGGTTCGCCATTTACCAGTTCACTGAATGGATAATTCTCTTTCAATATTTCTTTATTGAAAGCAACAATGGGTTGCACTTCACCATCGCAAACTAAATTGGGTTCCCGTTCTTTTACAATTTCCCTGGCCCTGGCCACTAATTTTGATTCACTTGAATCGCTGCTTCCGAAATTAGAATAACTGAGCATGGCTACCCGTGGTGTTACACCAAATGCTCTTACTTCTTTTGCAACCAGTTGTGTAATATCTGCCAACTCATCTGCTCTCGGGTTAAAGTTCACTGTTGCATCAGCTAAAAACAATGGGCCACGTTTGGTAAGCATGATATACAT
>JANMOR010000165.1:0-15416 GCA_031369435.1 Chitinophagaceae bacterium | reverse complement strand
ACACCATCTTTAAGTTCAGGGAAAATTGGATAGTCTTTTAATTTATACTGTGTATAGTTAACGGACGTAATTAAATTGAAATAATAATCCGGCCATTTCAATAGCTTTCCAAGCGATACACTTGCGCCAAATGTGCGTAAGTATTGGCTATCGGCTCTTTGGCGAGTTGGTAATCCTGTAAGCGGATCAAACAAGTTGGCCAGTTTGGTACGGAACAAACTCAGCGTCAAATTATTTCTTTTCTTACCTCCTAACCATGGTTCAGTAAATGAAAAGTTTTGTGAGCTGAAAGATGGACCGTTTGATTGTACACGGATGGATAACTTTTGTCCGTCGCCCGATGGCAATGGTTGCCATGCAGATTTTTTGAAAATATTTTTTGTAGAAAAGTTGTTGAACGTAATACCGAGTGTTCCAGTTAAACCAATATAACCACCCCAGCCTGCACTTAACTCCAACTGATCGCTTGATTTTTCTTCCAATGAGTAATTAATATCTACTGTACCATCATCGGGGTTGGGAACAGGAGTGGGATTGATCTTTTCCTGGTTGAAATAATTCAATGCTGATAGTTCACGGATAGAACGGATCATATCACTGCGACTGAATTTTTCACCAGGTATTGTACGAAGTTCCCTCCGGATCACATACTCCTTCGTTTTATCGTTCCCGTAAATATTTACTGCACGGATGGTTGCCTGCGGCCCTTCTGATAAACGGATTTCATAATCGATTGTATCATTATATACACTTGTTTCAATGGGTTCTATGCGGAAGAAGAGATAACCATCATCCATATACAAACCACTGATATCACCACCTTCTGCCGATAATTGTTTGCCTAATTTTTTATTGAGCGTTTCAATATTATAGATTTCGCCTTTTTTAATTCCAAGAATAGCCGTGAGTAATGAATCACTGTATTTGGTATTTCCTCTCCATGAAACATTACCAAAATAATATTGCCTTCCTTCCTGTATTTTCATTTCAACCACCAGGTTACCCTTGCTGTTATAGTAGTTGGTATCTTTTTCAATAACCGCATCACGATAACCGATGGAGTTATAATACTGTAATACTTTTTCTTTGTCTTCTATATACTTGATCTGATTAAATTTTGCAGCAGAGAATTTAAACCTGAACCAGGGATCTAAAAAATCTCTTGTTTTACTGAGCGATAAAAATCCCCAGTCACGCATATACTCTTTAAATGTTGTTGAATCCTTTGATCCATACAATGGAGCTTCCTTAGAAGGATGCAACGTAAGCCGCAAACGTTCTTTGGTTCCTTTGAGTTGCTTTTTCAATTTCAAATCAGAAACATGATCATTACCACTGATGAGTACTTCATCAATTTTTACTTTCTGTCCTTTATCAACGTTATAGGTCAAATCAATAAAATTGGGGTTCACCGCATTTTTTGTTTCTGTGATTTCAATGTCGATTTTACGATACCCTTTTTCGATATAATATTTTTCAATCTTTTCAACGCTGGTGCGGCGTAAGTTTTCTGTTACCACTTTGTTGGGCGATAAACCAATTTTATCTTTCAGTTCATCTTCCTCGCTTTTCTTCACTCCTTTAAAAAAGAAATTTCCTAAACGGGCTCTTTCTCTTACACTGATTTCAATATAAATATCCTTACCATCTACCCTGGTAATAAAGATGGTTGCATCATCAAAATACTGCTGACGCCAGATAGCCAGAATAGCTTTGCTGAAAAGGTCACCGCCAGGCAGGTACACTTTATCACCAATGGAAATACCGGTAATGGAAACCAGTAATGCTGAATCAAATGTTTTTGATCCGCTTACGGTTATGCCGGCAATGACATATTCTTTTGGAGTCTTTGAATTAAAAATAGCTTCCAGTTCCGGATCTACAGAAACTGGTTTTGTGGTGTCGGGTTGTTGTGCCCAAAGATTTAGTTGAAAGCCGAAGCAAACAATAAAAAGCAGTAGTAAATTTCGTTTCAAACGCATCAATTATCAGTTACGGTTATATTGTATATCAGTTATAAAAAAGCCGCTCATGCCTGCTGTAGCCAGATGTTGCTAAACAATTCTGACTTTGACTGTTAAGGTCAATGGCCGGGCGGCAAAATAAACGCTTTTGCTGAAACACTTTTGTTAAAATACCTGTGAAATGAATATCTTAAGATTGTGTTATCTGTTCTTCCGGTTTCAACTGCTCACCGGTTTTTCCAAACCGGCGTTCCCTTTTTTGAAAATCAAGGATCGCTTCATATAAATTCTCTTTCCTGAAATCGGGC
Organism: Chitinophagaceae bacterium; assembly: GCA_031369435.1. Classification (GTDB taxonomy): domain Bacteria; phylum Bacteroidota; class Bacteroidia; order Chitinophagales; family Chitinophagaceae; genus Lacibacter. The sequence continues at coordinate 13,144 of JANMOR010000165.1, read as the reverse complement.
CAGCGTACATTGGTAAAATACAATTCAGCATATGCTAATTGATACAAAAGAAAATTACTGATGCGGTATTCACCACTTGTACGAATCATCAACTCCGGATCAGGAAACTCTCTTGTTGTGAGATAATCCTTGATGGTATCCTGGTCAATTTCAAAAGGCTGCAGCTTACCGGTTTTTACATCGGCTGCAATGTTTTTAATGGCATTCACAATTTCCCACCTGCTGCTGTAACTCAATGCCATAATGAGATTGAGCCCTGTATTATTCTTCAGCTCATCTAAACTCTCCTGCAATTCCTTTCTTGCATAATCGGGTAACATATTAGTATCGCCAATTACATGCAGCCTGATATTATTCTTATTCAGGATGGCTGTTTCCTTCCGGATGGTATCCACCAGCAGTTCCATCAATCCGGTTACTTCTTCAATGGGCCGGTCCCAGTTTTCAGTACTGAAAGCATAGAGGGTTAAATATTTCACCCCCAATTCTGCACTTCCTTCTACAATGTCTCTTACACTTTCCACACCATGATAATGACCATAGAGACGATCCTGCCCCTGCTCTTTTGCCCAGCGGCCATTTCCATCCATGATGATAGCAATATGTTGCGGTAACCGCTCCAGATCCAATTGTTCAAGTAAGGAACCCATAGGCTTGAAAATTAAGGGCACGAAGGTAATGAAAATAAAGGGTGGGGCAGGCTTTGATAAGATATAAAAAGAGAAAGCCGGTAAATAATTACCGGCTTTCAAATACTCAAAACAAACGATTTATGGAGTTAATTGATATTTACCTGAATAGAAATCAATCACAAATTTATAACTGCCACTAGTAGCAGGCGCAGGAAAATCTCCGCCTTCAGGTTTAAATGTTCCTGATTTATTGTCAGGAGCAGTTACATCGGCACCAAATTTCTGTCCCCAGCTTCCGTTGACCGGTAAAATTAAAAAGGCCTGCCCGGAAGTGAAATTTAAAGTCACGTCCCACTGTACTGCATTTCTCCTTGTAAGCTGTTGTGATGGAAGCGGAACAGGATTGTTCCAGCCTCCAGGCGTAGCGCCACCAGTTATGAATAGGTTAGTAGGTAATCCGTGTTGCAAAGTAATAGGAACAACTTTATATGTTCCTTTCTGAAAGTCAATAGTCATTTTATAATATCCTGCAGTAGCAGGTGTTCTAAAATCCTGACCAGACCCTGTACTGAAAAAGAAAGTACCTGTTGTATCTACGCCGGGTAAAAGCCTGTCATTGATTACAAACTTTGTATCCCAGCTTCCGTTGGCAGGTAACAATACATACGCATCGTTTGCCTTTAAATAGAAAACGCCGCCAAAAGTTGTTTCATCCAATCGTGCCAGTTCCTGTGAGGGAACAGGAACAGGGTTGGTCCATCCGCCATCAGTTGCGCCTCCTACAATAAATAATCTTCCTGTCAAGGGTAAAGGAACTTTGGGAGGAATTTTATAAGGCGTTGCCCTGATCTTTAAAATATTGGAAGCCAGCTTTTCATTGTTATTACCATAGGATGAAGTTACTCTTACATCAAGATCATATGCTTTATTGAATTCAAAGCCCCATGCAAGCATCATTGCATTCAGATCCTTTGCAACAATAGAATCAGTTAATTTGCCAATAAATGTGCGGGTTACGGCTTTTGAAAAATTTCGCCCGGTTGAATCTATTTCAACAACAAACTTATACCTGGCAGGATCCTGCCCATGTTTTGGATCGGTCCAGTTTAAGATCAATGAATATTTATTTGAATCTGCCGGTGGTGGGGCAACAGTAGTAGAAGCTGCGGTTAATACCGGAGCTGTACCGTTACCATACAAAGGCAACTTATCTGCTTTGTCACAGGAGGTAAAAGCAAGCATTGCAATTACAGCAAGTGAAAGGAGTTGATTAATTAGTTTCATAATAGAAAGAGTTTTATTGTTATTGCCTTACAACTGTAAATTTGCCCAATTGAAAATCCATGGTAATTTTAAATGTACCGGCGGGAGTTGGTGATAGAAAATCCTGTCCGCCTCCACCTTTTAATACAAAATCACCTCCATCAGGGTTTCTTGTTACGCCATCATTAAAACAATATTTAGCACCCCAGCTACCCATTACAGGTAATGCCAGGTAACCATCATTGGCTGCAAGATTGACTGTTACATCATATAATGTTCTTGACCTGCGTGTAAATTTTTGTGAAGTAATATAGGGCGAAGCTAATGGATTGTTCCAGCCACCAGGACTTGCACCGCCAACTATCCATAACTCATCATTTATTGGTGTAGCTACTTTTGGTGGAGGAGGAAAAGGCTTAACTGAAAATGTTATTTTATTTGATACAAGTTTAAGAGCATCCCCGATACTGGATGTAACCCTTGCTTCGAGGTTATATGTTCTCCGGGGGTCAAGTTGCAATATCATTGTATTCCCAAGGATATTATTCAACTCACCAACCGTATATGTCTTCGAAAGATCGCTGGTAATAATAGTTGTAAACTTTTTACCGCTGCTGAAGTTGCCACCAACTGTATCAATTTCCAATGTGTAGTTTACATCCTGTGAACTTACACCTGTAGTAAACTTATAATTAGGATTGGTCCAGCTGATTTTGATTGCCAGGTTGGATTCTTCACCCGGTTCAAGCCTTACGGCAGTAGTACTGCCGGTTAAAACAGGCGGGGTGCCCCCTTCAAAATAAACTTTATTTTCTTCTTTCTCACATGCAATAAAGGCTGTAAGACCAAGTAGAAAAAAGATGTTATAAATTGCTTTCATGTCAATTTCTGTTTAAATGTTAATAGCCCGGGTTTTGTTTTAAATTAGGATTCACCGCCAATTGGTTGGAAGGAATTGGTAACAATTTCCGGTGTAAGCCGAATGCTGTTCCGTTTTTCACACCTCCTTTCCATGGCCATAAATAAGTGCCTTCTGCATAACGGTCATAACGTATGAGATCGGTTCTGCGGAAACCTTCCCAATACAATTCTCTTGCTCTTTCATTTAATATAAAGTCTAAATCATAAGTAACGATATTGCCGCTGTTATTCATATAGGCTCTTTGACGCAGGAGATTTAAATAACTTACTGCCTGTGCTTCGGTTCCACCGGCGCCTCCTCTTTTAACTGCTTCCGCATAGATCAGGTACATTTCTGCCAGCCTGAATAAGGGAATATCTATATCTGAAAATTCTCTTGTGGGGTCATTGCCAAAGCCACCTGACCGTGTTCTGTTTCTGAATTTTGTTGTTGGCAGCCCTTGTGCATAATCAAAATAATCATCCATCCCAAGAGTTTGACCTGTGGTGTACCATTGTGATCTTTTATCAATTGCACCAGTTTGATCAGGAAAGAGAGAAGGAATTTTTTCTGTAGCACGCATGGCTCCCCATCCACCCAAGCCATTGATTTCAACTAAAGCACTTCCATTGGATGTTCCATTAATAATAAATGTTGCACCTCCATAACTCTTTGATTTAAATCCATCATAGTTGAGTGTCCAGATTGCTTCAGGATTATTCAAATGATTATCTGCAAGAAACAACCACCTGTAATCGCCGAGTAATGAATAACCTGCATCAATTACTTTTTTAGAATAGGTTACTGCATCTGTATTTCTTTGGGTTCCGGTATAAACGGATGCATTTAAATATAAACGTGCCAGTAAAGACCAGGCGGCTGCTTTATCAGCTCTTCCATATTCGTTTGAACGGGGAGCAGGTAAAGATGTTTCAACTTCTTTGAGTTGATTTTCAATAAATGTAAAGAGTTCTGCTCTTGTGATCCGTTTTGGATTAAACTTACCGATCTGTTCTTCTTCAGTAGTAAAACCAGGGTTTCCAAATAAATCAAGTAATGCCCAGTATTGATATGCACGAATGAATTTTACTTCAGGACGCATCTGGTTAATATTAGATGCCGCTGCCCCACTTATTCCCCTGCTGCTCAATTTTTCAGGAGTGCTTTCACGTAAAAATTCATTTGCAAAAGTGATCACCAATTGACATCTTCCATAAAGTCCTTCAACCAGAGGATTACCTGCATCCCATTTATTAAACTGCATATCGTACAATCCGGGATCGGCCCATTTCCATTTTGCCATATCGGTAGTAAGATCCTGTGCTGTCCAGAAGTTTCTGAAAAAATCAGAGAACCCTTCATCCACACCTTTTACATCACCGTTTCCAGAACCGCCTGTTGCAGGTGCATTTTGAGAAGTAAGCACCATGCTGCCATATACTCTAGCCAGTACTTGTTTGTAACCAGCTTCATCTTTATATGCGTCTGCTGCTGTAAGTGTATTGGCAGGAAATTTATCCAATCGTTTATGACAGGATGTTATTACAGATCCAAGAAGGAGTACCGTAAAGAGTTTAAAAATTATATGTTTCATTTCAGAATTTTTTATTGATGATTTAGAAATCAAGATTGATACCCAGCACATATGTACGAGGGCGTGGATAAATTTGACTATCCATACCACCGTTTATTTCAGGATCAATGCCTTTATACTTGGTAATGACAAACACATTCTGAATATTAGCAGTAATACGCAGGTTTACATTTTTGGCAATTTGTCCGGCATCATATCCAAAGTTGATATTGTCCAGTCTCAGGAAAGATGCGTTCTGAATATAATAGTCACTTAATTCCTGTTTGGCAACAAACCCTGTTTCTAAATAACTGCTGTGAGCATTTTGAATACCTGTTCCAATTTTAAACTGGTTCTGTACACCCAGTTGCATTGCTACTGTATTGAACACATAGTTGCCAACACTACCACGCATTAATACACCCGCAGTAAATTTCTTGTAGGAAAAGTTGGTTGTAAAGCCTAAGAAAAGAGGTGCTTCACTTGGTTTAAACACTCTTCTGTCCAAATCAGATATAATACCATCCCTGTTGATGTCTTCAAATAAACCTTCAATGGGTTGATTGTTTTTATCATACACTTGTTGCAGCATATAAAATGAACCGGGGCGATTGCCTACTGCATCAATTTGTGCCAGCTTATTTATACTTCCGGGAATAGTTGTGCGAAGATTTCCCTGGAAATTCGGGTTATCATTTATCAACAATTTTGTGATCTTGGGATTTGCATATGTTACATTAAAACCAAGATCCCACTGTGCGTTCCTGTTTCTTACTGGCACCACATTGAATGTAAATTCAAATCCTTTGCTTTCAATATTACCCACATTGGTTAAAAGACTGTTAGCAAAATTGGCGCCTAATGGAATAGGTATGGTATTGATCAGGTCCCTTGTTTTTCTTGAGAAAGCTTCAATGATACCTGTGATCCTGTTGTCAGCAAACCCAAACTCAATGGCAGCATTGATATTCTCAGTTGTTTCCCATTTTAAATCCGGATCATATTCAACAGGTCCTAACCTCGTATAAAATGTATTACCTAATTGATAAAGGCCGGAGGTATTTGATTGGTTATATACCGGTAGATAACCATATAATCTCGGAATATCTTTCTGACCAGTTACACCATAACCAACCCTTACTTTTAAATCAGAAATTACTTTTGAATCTTTCAAAAAGTTTTCTTCATTTACTCGCCATGCAAAAGCAGCTGAAGGAAAATAACCCCACCTGTTGTCTTTTGAGAACCTTGATGACCCATCAGCTCTTCCATTAAATGTAAAAACATATTTATTTGCAAGAGTGAAGTTTAATCTTCCATAATAAGAGATCAGCATATCACCATTATCTCCATTTTTATCATCGGAGTTGCTGGAAAGAAACGCAGGTGGCTGGCCCTGTGGAGTACCATCATAAGAACGGCCCTGAAAATTGAAATTATAATAACCAACTTCTTGCGTTCCATGACCCACTGTGAAATCAACACGACTATTTTTATTTGCTCCAAGATCTCTTACATAGTTCAGGTACACATCATAAAGCTTGTTGTTACGTTCTAAATAAGACCTGTTATTATATCCTCCTTTAGTGGTTCGGGAATATGCTGCAGCAGCACTGTCGGACTTTTTAAATGTGCCGTATTCATTTGCATATTCATAGCCTAAATTTAAATTAGCCCTTAGCCCTTTTATAAAAGGAAAGGCATAATCAAATTGAATATTGCCGATAAAGCGGTTGCCAATTCTTTCATGATCCCTCATGTTCAATAATGCAATGGGGTTCCTGTTCGAATTGGTTGCAGGATATCCGGCTCCATCAAGCCATTCGTAATAACCACCATACCTTACACTATTAGATTTGATGGGTTGTGTTGGATCAAATGATACTGCATTTCCAATAGCACCAAAATCAGGATCGGTACTGTTAGTACGTGCAAGCTTCAGGTTTAATTCAACCTTTAACTGGTCTTTAAAAAGCTTTGGAGTTAAACTCAAAGCGCCGGAGTAACGTTTAAAATTATCTGTTCTTAAAATACCGTCCTGGTTCAGAAAACCACCAGATAATCTGAAAGGTAACTTGCCATCTGCAATGGCACCGCTTACACTCAGGTTATAATCCTGTCCCAATGCATTTCTGTAAATTTCATCCTGCCAGTCGGTATTGCTCTTTCCTAAAAAAGGTTGCAGTGATGCTAATCCAGGTCTTGTATTGATTACATTCCTCAGTTCATCTGCTGTTAAGATATCAACCCTCTTTACCGGTTGCTGAACAAAGGCTTGTGCACCAAAACTCAATTTCACTTTTCCTTTTCTTCCCTTTTTGGTTACAATAATAATTACACCATTAGAAGCTCTTGATCCGTAGATAGCTGCCGCGGAAGGATCTTTTAAGAGTGTAAAACTTTCAATATCATTCGGGTTGATCAGGTTTAAGGCGTTGCCATTATCAACAGGCACACCATCAATCACAACTAACGGGTCGTTGCTTGCATTTAAAGATGCACCTCCACGTATACGTATCCTGCTTCCTGATCCTGCAGCACCACTGTTAGGTGTAATCTGTACACCTGCTACTTTACCTGCAATTAATTGTTCAGGGCTTTGAATGGCACCTTTTACAAAATCCTTGGCAGAGATGGTTGCAACGGCGCCGGTAAGGTCACGTTTACGTTGTGTACCATAACCAACTACAACAACCTCATTGAGGTTCCCTTGTGTTGCTGTTAAATTAACAGATAAATCGGATTGAGAGCCAACTGTAATTTCAGTACTTCCAAATCCAACAGAGGAAATAACCAGTATTGCATTGTTGTTTTCAACTGTAATACGGAAACTTCCGGTTGCATCTGTTGTGGTTCCAAGGTTGGTTCCTTTAATAGTAACAGAAGCATTTGGTATGGGGCTTCCGTCTTTACCGTCAGTAACCTTCCCTGTTACAGTTTTTCCCTGTGCAAAAACAGTTTGTGCAACTACCATCAGCATGAGCAGTAAAGCCCAGACCCTGGCAAGCATTCGTTTGAAGATCATAATCAATAGTTTAGGTTTTTAAGAAATCGCTATTTATACTTATCAAAGAAGTTGATTGAATGTTGTTGATCAATGCATCCTAAATTCAGGTAAACATCAACAATAAAACAAGCAACCGCTTTTAATCATTACTAAATTCGTTTAAAGACATTTAATTCTTTGTTACTGCTGCACAACCACTTTTTCATAACGCACTATATTATCTACTCTTACCTGCAACACATATTGTCCCGCAGTTAAAGCAGTTCCATTGAAATTATTTTTATTCAACTCATATGCCTGTAATCCTTTCAATTGAAAACCCATATTTTTTGAAGCAACAATCTGCCCCTGCATATTGATGAGTTGAATACTTACCTGCCCGCTCTTGGGTAATTCATAACGGATGAAAGAAGTTTGCTGAACAGGGTTTGGAAAAACATGCAGCTTAAATTCATTGCTGTTGGCAATTACATCCCTTACATTAGTAACAATACCGCCGGGTATATTCTGATTCAAATAAACTCTGAATTCACCGGGAGGTAATACAACATTAAAGGTTGCTCCTGTAACACTGATGGTTCCACCCTGTGTATAATTATACCATGTGCCTGTTGAAGGAAACGTAACATTGGGTGATTGTTGAAATACATCAAAGTTGGCAACGATTACAAACTTCAAATCAGGATCATCCACTACAATGGTTTTAACCAAACTGGTTCCAAGATTAGTTCCTGATGCAAGATTGGGTGTGCGAAAAGTAGCTGGTTTCTGTTGACGCAGCCTGGCCATGGCTGAATATGTTTCAAACAACCGACGGCGGTTGAGCACCTGGTAATAATCCCAGCGAACGGGTTTGGGATCGAGGCGACAGTTATTGTTGATGGATCCATCTGTACAACGGTTAATGGAAAAATCATATCCAAGTTCACCAAATTGCCAGATCATTTTAGGTCCGGGTAAACCCATAAGGATAGCAGCCATTGCTTCTGTTCTTCGTAAAGCAACATTCAAATCCCTTGGATTATGAACTCCTGAATTAGATGTATTTGTATTGCCGCTGTTTTGTGTATTGTAGATGACTCTTTCTTCATCATGGCTTTCAGCATAGGTAATTAAACCGGGCTTATCAAGCATGTCACCCGCATTCCAGAAAGGGCGGTTACGCCAATATGCACGATCAATATTTGATTCGCTTGAAACTCCTTTTACATTACCTGTAAATTGAAAAGTCATTACACCCCACAACAACATTCCTCTTCTTGCTAATTCTGCATCTTCCTGATCAACTGCCAGGTGTTCAAGTATACAATAAGAGCCGCTTGATACAACCTGCATACTGTCGTAATAACGTTGCCAGATATTGATACGATCCTGGTTAAATGCATCCCAGCATCCCTGGTTGCCTGAACAGTTTTGATTGGTAAATCCTTTGCTCAGATCCCAACGGAAACCATCCATTCTGTACTCCGTTAACCAATGACGGATAAATCTTGAAACATGTAATTTGGTTGCTTCTGAATTATGATTGAAGTCGTTGAAAACATTAAACGGGTGCTGTGCTGTTTGATAAAAATATGGACTGTTGGCAGTTGGTTGATTTGTTGCAGAGTTCCACCACATAGCTGCCAGTGGTGATTGACCTGTTGCATGATTGAAGGCAATATCCTGTATAACGGCAATGCCTAAACTATGTGCCTGATCGATCATTGCCTTCAAGGCATTCTTTGTTCCGTATGCTTTATCCGGCGCAAAATAATAATCAGGGTTATAACCCCAGCTGCTGTTGCCATCAAATTCATTGAACGGCATTATATTGATGGCATTGAACCCAAGTGTTTTAATATAGTTCAATGTATCTTTTAATGTTTGCCAGTTTTGTGCTGCTGTATAATCCCTCATCAGCAACTCATAGATCATGAGATCTTTTTTATCAGGACGAACATAGCTGTTACTTGTCCAGTTATACGGTGTTTCGCCTGGAGTGATCAACCCTACAATGCCACCATTTGTTTTTCCTGAAGGATAAGCCGGCAAGTTGGGATAAATAGATGCTGGTATAAATTGATCATTAGAAGGATCAAGAATCAATTCGCTGTATGCATCTGCAACACGAATGGTATCATCAACAATATATTGAAACCGGTAATTGGTGCCAGGAGTTAAACCTGTGATTCTTGCCCAGAAATAATCACCGTCTTTCAGCATTAATCCTGCACAGGTTTGTATCCAGTTATTAAAATCACCCACAACTGATACACGGTTTTTTTGCGGAGCATATAATATGAAGACAGCTTCGGTATTATTATTTTCAAAGCTGATGCCATCTTTTCTTCCAGCTGGTTTTGCACCTGTAGGATATGTTGTTGGTGGTATAAAAAAGTTGATCGTATCTCTTTTAATATTACCGTTATCATCTGCTTCAATGGTGAGTTGATGTTCGCAGGTTGTGAGTACGTTTGCTGTACCGCTTACTGTTTGTGCTCCTGCAGCAGTTCCAATAGAAGTTCCGTTATAACGGATAGTGATGTTTGCATTTTTAGAACTTACTGCCGTTACCGGAATGTTGGCAGGAATTGTAACACTGATAGGTTCAGGTACCATATTATAGGTTGGCTGCAGGAAAGGTGCTGTAAACCGAACTGCAAATTCACCGGCAGCATACACAGGTAAATACATATCACCACCATCAATGTTTCTTTGAACTAATGTACCGGCTGCATTCCGGAAAAGAATACATACACGTAAAATAGTTTCGCCACCCGGAACATTAAAAAAGGTTCTGATATTATTAATGGTATAAGTCCATTTATTTGTTCCTGCATTAGTTGCTTCGGCCAATGCATTTGAAGTACCCCATGCAAAAGGAACATATTTCCAGTTAGAAGGACCGGTACTGAGATTTGTAATAACACCTACATGTACATAAACTGGGCCTGCAAAATCTTTGAGTCCTTTATTCCCTTTCGTTGCATCCATGGTAACTACAAGGTTGCTGTTATCTAAAGGAAAGTTTGGTGTAAACGAAAGGAGTTGTGCTTTAATAATAGTGAAAGCAAAAACAGAAAAAATAAAAAGTAAACTTTTTTTCATAATGCAATCGTTTGCGATTTTTGATAAAACTAAAAAATGAAATAACAAACTTGTTGGGCCCTTATATGATTACATTTTGTAATGCTATCAGTCAAATTTATTGCGCCAGTCCTTGCTATCGTTCATTTCATCAATCGCAGCACCCCGTTTAATCCTGCAAAATTATAGCATGACCGGCGGTTCAAGTTGAACTAAAATTCCAATTTATAGCACTATATTGCCAACTTCACTTAAATTTACCTTTAGCGTAAAATACGGCTTAATGAAAGCAGAACTTGAAAAAATAGTACCGGGAAATGATAAACCCGTATTAGTGGCTTACCAAATGAGTTTGCCTTTTCTTGAATTTTACTGGCATCATCATCCTGAATATGAACTCACTTATAAGATTAACATTTCTGGCAAACGAATTGTTGGAGATAGCTACCAGGAATTTTTTCCGGGTGATCTTGTATTGATTGGACCTGATTTACCACATACATGGGTAACTGATAAAAAGATAAAAAACAAGACCTGCGATTTTGTAGTGATCCAGTTTTCAGGTTCATTGTTTAATAGCCTGAGTGGGTTGAATGAATTTGACAGCATCAGAAGATTACTGCAAAAATGCAAATACGGTTTGCATTTTAAAAACAGTAAACCATTGAAAGAAGTGATTCTTTCGTTACCCGATAAAAATAGTTTTGAAAAAATTACTGATCTTATCTGGCTGCTGGGTCAACTGGCAAAACAAAAAGGCAGCAAACTTGCATCAACTGAATTTGATATTGCAAAAGCAAAAAACAGTGAACCGAGAATTAATAAAGTGTGCACTTATGTTGAAGAAAATTTTGCAAAGCCCATCAGTATCAGTGATACCGCTGCTATTATCAATATATCGCAAAGTGCTTTTTGTAAATTTTTTAAACGGGCAACCGGCAAAACATTTTCTGATTACCTGAATGATATCAGGATCGGTCATGCATGTTATCAATTAATAGAAACAGATAAACAGATTTCAACCATTGCCCGTAATACAGGTTTTGAATCCATCTCTTATTTCAACCGTGTATTTACAAAAAAGAAAAACAGTACTCCCAGGGAATTCAGAAAAGAAGCGAACTGATTGTTTCAACAAACTGTTACTTCGAAAAAACCACTTCTCCATTACAAATTGTTTTCAACACTTTTGTTTGGAGTATCTGTTCAAATGTTGCCGTCATAATATCTGTGTCAAGCAAAACAAAATCTGCAAACTTTCCATTTTCAATGCTTCCTTTTTCCTGTTCTTCAAAATTTGATTTGGCCGCCCAGATGGTCATGCCTCTTAACGTAGCTTCACGGGTTAATGCATTTTCCATTTGAAACCCTGCAGCAGGCCAGCCTTTTACATCTTTACGAAACACAGCAGCAGTAAAGGTTTTCAACGGATCAATATCTTCAACAGGGAAATCTGTTCCCAATGGTATCCAACCATTTTGCAGTAACAGATCATTAAATGCATAGGCGCCTTTTACACGTTGCGGACCAACTCTTTTCTCCGCCCAATACATATCACTGGTTGCATGTGTTGGTTGCACACTCGGCACCACACTATACATACCGAACAACTTAAAATCATTTGCATTCACCACCTGTGCATGTTCAATACGCCAGCGCAGATCATTTTTTTCTTTCAAATACTTTCCATAGATATTTAAGATAGTTCGGTTACCACTGTCGCCAATAGCATGTGTGCACATCTGGAATCCTTTATTATAGATAACTGCTGCTACAGAATCAAAATGCTCCGGGTTGCTTAACAAAAAACCAACGCTGCCGGGTTTATCTTCATACGGTTCTAATAAGCAGGCACCTCTTGAGCCCAATGCACCATCTGCATATACTTTAAAGCTGCGGACGTTTAACCGATCTGTTTTTATTTTACCCCTTTGAAAAATAGCGTTGTAGTTTTTTGTTGCATCGCTCAGCATCACATACAAACGCATTTTCAAATCGCCGCTCAAATTTGCTTTTTCAATCTGCAACACCTCTTCATAATCGAGGCCGCAATCAACAATGGATGTTAAGCCCGCTGCAAAGCAATTTTGCTGCGCCGCTTTTAATCCTTCTTTTATTTGCTGATCAGTTGCTGCAGGAATGTTTTTCGAAACAAGATCAATTGCATTATCAATGAGCACACCTGTTGGTTTTCCATTTTGCAAAATCACATCGCCCCCAACCAATTTTGTTTCAGCTGTTATACCACTTTTTGATAAAGCCAGATCGTTTACCACTGCGCCATGACCATCTACTCTTGTTAACAGCGCCGGGTTATCAGGAAAGAGCTCATTTAATTTTTGATTGATAGGAAATTCTTTCTGCTCCCAATCATTTTGATCCCAGCCCCGGCCAATGATCCATTCACCTGTTGCAAGAGAAACTTCCTTTTTAAAATTGATCAACCGTTGCAACACATCTTCCCAACTGGTAGTACCTGTAAGGTCGGCTGTACGTAACCCCAACCCATAGCGATAGAAATGAGCATGTGCATCAATAAAGCCGGGATATAAAAACTTGCCCTGCAGATCAATGGTTTCGGTTGCTGTATAAGCTTTCTGCAAATCGGCGCTGTTGCCCGTTGCCACAATCTTTCCATCTTTTACAGCAACTGCTTCAGCTTTTGAAAATAAAGAATCAACCGTATAAACAGTTCCGTT
>JANMOR010000160.1:0-4024 GCA_031369435.1 Chitinophagaceae bacterium | reverse complement strand
AAAAAAAATGAGTTATATCAACAACATAACATCAAAGTTTCCTCCACTGGGGTTAAAGGAAAAAACGCAGGGCGATAAAGTGATCTGGGCAATAGTGATTGTATTGTCGCTGGTGAGTTTGCTGGTGGTGTACAGTGCTACCAACTCATTGGCGTATAAATTATACAAAGGCAATACGTTTATTTATCTCTTCAAACAAATTGCCTTCATTACAATGGGCATATTGATTGTTTATTTCGCACACAGGGTGAACTATACAATCTACTCAAGGGTTGCAACTGTAATGTTTTATATTTCCATTGTACTGTTGATCTACACTTTATTCTTTGGTACAATAATCAACGATGGAAGCAGGTGGATTAAATTGCCCATCATCAACCTTACTGTTCAAACATCTGATATAGCCAAGCTTGCGTTGTTTATGTACCTGTCAAGATTGCTATCAAAAAAACAGGATGTGATCAAAGATTTCTGGAAAGGGTTTGTACCTATGATGATACCAGTAGTGATCATTTGTGCTTTGATTATGCCGGCCAATCTTTCAACTGCATTGTTAACAGGAGCAACCAGTTTATTACTGTTATTCATTGGACGTGTAAGTGTAAAACATATTTTGTTGGTAGTAGGCGTTGCTATGATACCAGTTATTTTCCTGGTGGTCATGGCCAAAGTGTATTATGATAAAGAAGAAGGGAAAACAAAAGAATTACCTGCCATGCTTTCAGCAGGTCGTGTACCAACATGGATCAAAAGGGTGCAGGATTTTATGTATGCAAAAAATGATGAATCGCCTTACCAGGTACAGCAGGCAAAAATTGCTGTAGCCAAAGGCGGCATTTTTGGATTAGGGCCGGGCAACAGCGAGCAACGCAATTTTTTACCACATCCTTACTCCGATTTTATTTATGCCATCATCATTGAAGAATATGGAATGATCGGTGCATCATTTATTGTATTTATCTATTTAGTGTTTTTGTTCAGAAGTATTCAACTGTTCAGAAAATGTCCTTATGCGTTCGGAGCATTTCTTGCATTAGCACTGAGTTTTACATTGGTGATACAGGCCATGACGAATATGGCTGTGAATGTGGGATTGTTTCCTGTAACAGGTGTTACCCTTCCATTGGTGAGTATGGGGGGCAGCAGTTTTTTATTTACATGTCTATCAATAGGTATCATACTGAGTGTAGCAAGAAATGTGGAAGACCTTGAAGGGGAAAAGAAACCCCCATCCCCTAAAGGGGAGTTGGTAACAGCTTGATAAAATGAAACAGAAAAATAAAAAGTTCTTTAATAATTGTGTAACCATCTGAAGTAGTGCTATGAATCTTTTGTTGCGTCACACACTTGTACTGAAATGCAAAAATGGAAAATGAGATTGTAACAAATAATGATACTGCTACTGGTTCCCCCTTTAGGGGGCGGAGGGGGTTTCGGATCATTATGGCAGGTGGAGGAACAGGCGGACATATTTTTCCCGCCATTGCCATAGCCAATGCCATTAAAAAGATAAAGCCCGATGCAGAGATCTTGTTTGTTGGTGCAAAAGGAAAAATGGAAATGGAAAAAGTGCCTATGGCAGGTTATGAAATAAAAGGATTAGATATCGCAGGTTTTAACAGAAGTTCTTTGATAAAAAATATTGGTTTACCGTTTAAGCTTGTAAAGAGTTTTTTGCAGGTGCGAACGATCATCAAACATTTCAAACCCGATGCAGTGATTGGAGTAGGTGGCTATTCCAGTTTTCCTGTGTTGCGGTTTTCACAGAGTAAAGGGATACCAACTTTTATTCATGAAAGCAATTCGTTTGCAGGTAAATCAAATATCCTGCTGGGGAAGAAGGCAACAAAAGTTTTTGTAGCCAGTGATGGAATGCAAAAATTTTTCCCTGAAGAGAAATTGATGATCACGGGAAATCCGGTACGGGCTTCTATTTCAGGTTCTACCATTACAAAACATGAAGCCTTACAATATTTTGGATTGGAAGACACGAAGAAAACAGTGTTGGTGGTTGGTGGGAGTCTGGGAGCCAGGAGCATCAATGAAGCAATTGATGCAGGAATTGATGAGTTTGAAAAAAACAATCTTCAACTCATTTGGCAAACAGGCAAACCTTATGCAGCAAAAGGCAAAGTAAGAGCTGAAGGAAAATACAATGTGTGGGTGAACGAGTTCATCACACAAATGGAACATGCTTATTCAGCAGCCGATGTGGTGATTTCAAGAGCAGGAGCAATGGCCATTGCGGAAATCTGTTTAGTAGCAAAGCCTGCAGTATTTGTGCCATTTCCTTTTGCAGCTGAAGATCATCAAACAGCTAATGCACAACACCTGGTTGTAAAACACGCAGCATTGATGGTAAAGGATAATGAAGCAAAAGAAAAATTAGTAAGCACCATTATTGCCTTAACAAATGATGAAGCAAAACAAAATGAATTGAAAGAAAATAGTATAAAGTTAGGAAGAGCAGATGCTGACAGGATTATTGCAGAGGTGGTTTTAAAGAATTTAGAACACTCCGTCTGACGCCCTCGTCGGACGGGATAACAAGAAGAACAATAAGAATCGGTCTGACGAGGGCGTCCGACCTCGCAAAAAGAATGATTCAGTTGAACGATATAAAGGCTGTGTATTTTATTGGAGTGGGAGGTATAGGTATGAGTGCAATTGCAAGATACTTTAATGAAAAAGGAGTGAGAGTGAGTGGTTACGATAAAACAGTAACGCCTTAAACCACACAATTAGAAAACGAAGGAATAGAAGTTCAATATAAAGATGAAGTAGAAAAGATTCCGAAGGATGTGCAACTGGTGGTATATACACCGGCTATTCCAAAGGAACACAAAGGTTACCAGTATTATCTGCAAAACGGTTTCAGTGTAGTAAAAAGAAGCGATGTATTGCAGATCATAACGCAGAGTTCTTTGAATATATGTGTAGCAGGCACGCATGGCAAAACAACCATCAGCACTATGACGGGGCACTTGCTTCGGCATACTGGTTTTGGCTGCAACGCTTTCCTGGGAGGTATTGCAGTGAATTACAACCGCAATTTTTGGAGCAGCGATAACAATGTTTGTGTAGTGGAAGCAGATGAGTATGATCGGTCGTTTCATAAACTCAGTCCGGATATAGCGGTGATTACAGCAATGGATGCTGATCATTTAGATATCTACGGAACTGCGGAGGCGATGGAAGAAGCTTTCATTGAGTTTACAAGAAAGATCAAACCCGGTGGTTGGCTCATCAGCAAACATGGATTGAAAAGAAAGAAAGACCTGGTTGCAGATCATCATATCAGTTATCATCTGAATAATGTTGATGCAACAGTTCATACAACAAACCTGCAGGTGAAGAATGGAACTTACCTCTTTGATGTTGTGATGAATGATTGGCAGTTGAAAGATGTTCAATTCAACATAGGTGGTTTGCACAATATTGAAAATGCCATTGCTGCCATTGCTATTGCACATATACTGAAGATTGATGATGAAAAAATTAAAAAGGCCGTTGCTGACTATAAAGGAGTAAAAAGAAGATTTGAGTATGTGATTGCTCCTTCTCCCTCTCCTGTTGGAGAGAGTCGGGGTGAGGTCATTTTTATAGATGATTATGCTCACCATCCCGAAGAATTGAAAGCACTGATCACAGGAGCAAGAAGTTTGTTTGCTCATCAGAAATTGATATTGGTTTTTCAGCCACATCTCTTTACACGTACAAGAGATCTGGCGGATGGGTTTGCTTCGAGTTTAGACATGGCGGATGAAGTGTTGCTGCTTCCAATTTATCCCGCAAGAGAATTGCCAATTGAAGGCGTAAGCAGCGAATTGATTTTAAAGAAGATGAAGTTGACGAAGAAGCGGATTGTAACAAAAGAAGAATTGTTGAATGATGTGAAACAATTGGTTAATACCAACCAAGGCGGAGAAAAAAAAGAGTTGGTATTTATCACAGCAGGCGCAGGTGATATTGATGCCTTGCTGCCGGATTTAAAAAAGAAGATTGAACAAAAATAAATGAGCAT
>JANMOR010000145.1:0-2933 GCA_031369435.1 Chitinophagaceae bacterium | reverse complement strand
CACGCGAATGACGTACAATGACACTTCATCAGATATCGCCGTTGGCAGGCGAGTGGTCACTCGTCGTCGGAATGGCTGCCAGCAGTGTGTCGGTCGTGGCTAATAGCCTGCTCTTGCGGTTCAAGAAGCTTTGAATATTTTGATGCAAGAATTCTGACAAAAAATGATTGTTCATGAACTTCAAAGCACTTTGAATCAGATTCTGCAGGAGAATAGCGGCGTTTTGGCGCATCCAGTCGCATTCAACGACGCATTGGGATCTTCAATTTTCGTTTCCTGTGCAGTTGCAAACAGGAAAGTTGACAGGGTAACCAGGCCCAGAATCAGTTTCTTCATAATAATCTGTTTTATATGATACGACAAATTGTATGCGAATGTTACAGTAAAGTGAAAAGAATTTATCTTTGCGGGGTCAGGATGCGGCGAAGCCGGTTTTGACACAGATTCCCCGGGGTGCTATTCTCCTGCTTTTGGCGGGAGGGGCTGAGATTAAACCCGTTGAACCTGATCAGGGTAATGCCTGCGCAGGGAAGGAGGCTCCGTATTTTTCCTCTTTTCGTTTCGCAGCATTTCCGTCACAATTTTTTAACTGTAAACAAGTGAATGATGACGAAAAAATTGATGCTGGGAATGTTGATGATTGTATCACAACAAATTTCGGTGGCTCAGTTCAAACTGAGCGGAAAAGTAACCGACGGAGAAACAAAATCTCCGGTCGAAAATGCTACTGTAGAAATCAACCAAACTGCAGTAACACAAACCAACAGTACAGGTGTTTTCAACACCCGTCTTTCCAAAAAAGGAACCTATCGTATCCGAATCAGTAGTGTAGGATACAAAACATGGGAACAGGAAATTGTTCTTGCTGAAAAAGAAACCGATCTGAGTTTTTTTTTAGAACAGCAAAAACTATTGCTGAAACCTATTGAGATCAACGCCATCCGTGCAGGCGACAGGATGCCTTTCAGCAAAACCAATCTCAGCAAAAAAGAAATTGAGAAAGTAAACCTGGGGCAGGATCTTCCATTCATTGTGAACCAAACACCTTCTGTTGTGGTGAATTCAGATGCAGGTAATGGTATTGGTTACACAGGCATCCGAATCCGTGGCAGCGATGCAACAAGGATCAACATGACATTGAATGGCATTCCGTACAATGATGCAGAAAGCCAGGGGTTGTTTTTTGTAAACCTTCCTGATTTTTCTTCTTCTGTAAGTTCCATACAAATTCAAAGAGGAGTTGGAACATCTTCGAATGGTGCCGGTGCATTTGGTGCCACACTCAACCTCAGCACCAATGAGTTCAATGAAAAACCGTATGCTGAAATAAATACGGGTGCCGGCAGTTTCAATACATGGCGCCAAACCATTAAAGCAGGAAGTGGATTGATGGGTAATCATTTTACAGTTGATACAAGATTATCATTCATCAACAGCGATGGATTTATTGACAGGGGAAGTGCTGATCTCAGTTCATTGTATTTGTCAACTGCATATATCAATAACAAAACCTCCATTCGCTTCAATGTGTTTACAGGAAAAGAAAAAACCTATCAATCATGGAATGGCATACCGGAAGCAAAATTGAAACGCAATGATGACAAGCTGATGGAGCATTACTGGAATAATAGTTATCTCTATCCAACAAATGCAGATTCATTAAACCTTTTTGATAAAAATAATGACCGCACCTACAATGTATTCACTTACAAAAATCAAACTGATAATTACCGGCAGGATCATTACCAGCTTTTTTTCAATCATGAATTAAATAAACAGTGGAGTTTGAATACTGCTTTCTTTTTAACACGTGGTAAAGGTTATTATGAAGAATATAAAGTAAAAGAGCCGCTGGATGATTACGGGTTGAACGCTGTTGATGCAGATATCATCCGCCAGTTATGGTTAGATAACTGGTTTTACGGAACAACATTTTCTGCTCAATACAAAAAAGAAAAAGATCAGTTTAGTATTGGTGGCGCATACACCCGTTATAAAGGTTTGCATTATGGAAAGATCACATGGAGTGAAGTAACAGTTCCGAAAGATTTTAAATGGTATGATCTCAATGCAACTAAAAATGATTTCAACCTTTATGCAAAATACCAGCGACGTGTAGCTGCACGTTGGGATGCTTTTGCTGATCTGCAGTATCGAAGTGTAATACATACAATCAACGGCTTCAGGAAAAATCCTGCATTAAAGTCGGGTGCTGAATTTAATTTCTTTAATCCCAAGATCGGCATTTCTTATGCTGACAGTAAAGGATGGCTGGGCTTTGCATCGTTCAGCGTTGGAAACAAAGAACCCAACCGTGAAGATTTTGAAGCAGGTGTTAATCAGCAACCCAAACATGAAACATTGTATGATGTTGAATTGAATATTGAAAAACGTTCAGCCATGTACAGCATAGGTGTAACAGGTTATTATATGTATTACAAAAATCAACTGGTATTAACAGGACGTATCAATGATGTGGGTGCTTATACAAGAATCAATATCCTCAAAAGTTATCGTGCAGGTGTGGAGTTTACTGCTACTGCAAAGGCAAGCGATTGGTTCAATGCTGCAGCAAATCTTACTCTCAGCAAAAACCGCATCCTGAATTTTACGGAATATGTAGATGATTATGATAATGGCGGACAAAAAGAAAATTTCTTTTCAACTTCTCCCCTTTCATTTTCACCCAATGCCATTGCAGGCATCACCTTGAATTTTGTTCCGTTGAAGAATGGGGAAATCAGTTTGCTGAATAAATATGTATCACGCCAGTTTCTTGATAACACGGGCAACATCGCAAGAAGTATTGATCCTTTTTTTGTGAGTGACCTGCGGCTGAGTTATGGAATACGGTTGAAAAAGATCAAAGAAATCAACCTGGTTTTTCAACTCAACAATGTGTGGAATCAATTATATGAAGCCAATGGATATAC
>JANMOR010000141.1:0-2421 GCA_031369435.1 Chitinophagaceae bacterium | reverse complement strand
GGGTGAGGTCATTTTTATAGATGATTATGCTCACCATCCCGAAGAATTGAAAGCACTGATTACGGGAGCAAAAAGTTTGTTTGCTTCGCAGAAATTGGTGCTGGTTTTTCAGCCACATCTCTATACACGTACAAGAGATCTGGCAGATGAATTTGCCACAAGCCTGGATATGGCGGATGAAGTGATTCTTCTTCCCATTTATCCTGCAAGAGAATTGCCAATTGAAGGCGTAAGCAGTGAATTGATTTTAGATAAAATGAAACTGAAGAAAAAAAGAAGCATGACAAAAGAAGAATTATTGAAGCAAGTAACTGTTGTTGTTGGTCAGGCAACCAACAACGGGGTCATTTTTATCACAGCAGGTGCAGGAGACATAGATGCAATGCTGCCCGAATTAAAAAAGAAGATTGAATAAAAATAAATGAACATTAAAACATTTTCCTGGAAGAAGTTATTACTCACTACCATCTGGATGGCAGTAGGAGCAGGCACAGTTGTGTTGCTGGTGGCGGCTGCACAAAACCAGAACGGGAAATTGTGTAAAGATGTGATTGTAACAATTAAAGGAATTGATGGTACCGAGTATGTAAGTAAGAAGCAGATTTTACAAACCATCTCTGGCGGCAGACCCGACCTTATGAAGGGACAACTCATCAAAACATTTGATCTGCAGCAACTGGAAGAATTACTCGAAACCAATCTCTGGATACGGAACGCAGAATTGTTTTTTGATAACAATGATGTATTACATGCTGATATCACTGAGCGGGAACCGGTAGCCAGAGTGTTCAGGGTAGATGGTGAATCATTTTATATTGATGATATGGGCGACCAGTTACCCATCACGAATGAACAAATTGCAAGAGTACCTGTGTTTACATCTTTTCCTAATGAATCAACTTATGGAAAACTTAAAGACAGTGTATTGCAACAACAGGTAAAAGAAATGGGGCACTTCATTTTAAAAAATGATTTCTGGATGGCACAGGTTGATCAGCTGAACATCAGCAATTATGAATTTGAATTGATCCCTAAACTTGGAAATCATATCATCCTGTTTGGTGATGGTAATCAAATAGCACCTAAGTTCAACCGGTTGTTATTATTCTATAATAAGATCATGAACAAAACAGGATGGAATTATTACAGTGCATTGGATGTGCGTTACAACAAACAGTTGGTTGCAACAAGAAGGGATAGTATCAGTCTGTTCAAGAGTTTTAATGTACAGCAGAATAATATTTTTATCAACACCACCATCGACAGCAACTACATCAGGAATGATTCAACATTGACAATTGAAAAGCCAAGAATACACGACAGTGCAAAGAGTTTGCTTACCTCTGGAACTTATAAGAGAATACCAACACCAGAGCCCGTTTCAAAACCCGAACCTTTGAAACCACAACCCAACCAAAGTCGCAATGCTTTGAAGAACCAATTCCCTACCCCTGTAACTGACAACAAAAAAGAAGCGAAGCAAAAACCCTTGATCAAAACACCTGTTCTGAGCGATGAAGAAAAAGTAATGAATGAAGCAAAAGGACAACCTGTGAAAAAACAACCTAAGGCCGTGATGAAAAAGAAAGACGGACAATGAGCCTCCCCAAACCCCTCCCGAGGAGGAGCTTTGCAAGGCACGGGCCTACTTAGGTAAGATGATGTAAAGTTTTGAATTGTTGAAAATTGAATTAAAGATGAAATGCTTAATGACTAAAGTAAAATAGAAATTAAAAAGCCCGGCCTCCCCTCTCGGGAGGGGATTGAGGGGTGGGTTTAATGAGAGATAAAACAACGATGAAGAGATTGAAAAAATGGAATGATGATAATTGTAGAAAGATGAAATGCTTAATTACAACTGATCAAAAATAAATTATTGCCCGGCCTCCCTCTCTACTGGAGAGGGAACGAGGGAGAGGCTTACACACAACTAAAAAACAACATACAACTATGACAACGGAATCACCCACTAACGGAACAGCCATCAATGCACAAGCTGTAAACAACAATCCTATTATTGTGGGGTTAGACATTGGCACCACAAAAATTGCAGCCATTGCCGGACGAAAAAATGAATACGGCAAATTGGAAATTCTCGGATTTGGCCGTGCTAACTCAAGCGGTGTACAACACGGTATGGTGTTGAACATTGATCAAACCATTAAAGCCATTGAACAGGCTTTGCAGAATTGTTATGCAAGCAATCCCAATTTAGAAATTAACGAAGTATATGTTGGCATTGCGGGGCATCACATCAAATCATTGCAAACACGTGGCGATATTGTTCGCCAGAACAACGAAGAAGAAATTGCTCAACGTGAAATTGATCAGCTCATCGGCGATCAGTATAAAACTTATATCCCTGCAGGTGATCAGATCATTGATGTGATACCTCAGGAATTTACTGTTGACAATTTTCAG
>JANMOR010000137.1:0-1699 GCA_031369435.1 Chitinophagaceae bacterium | reverse complement strand
AATTCATCTCTCAAGCCAATAGGTTTTGGTTCACATATTGATATGGTTCCTGATGGAGGAAACTATGATGGTTGTGTTGGTTCCATTGGTGCATTAGAAATGATTGAAGTGCTTAATGAAAATAATATTGTAACCGAACATCCTTTGGAAGTAATTATTTTTTCTAATGAAGAATGTGGCCCTGTTGTCAGTATAGCAATGGCAGGCGGACTGACAGAAAAGGGATTAAAAGAATATAGCCAGAGTGGCTTGACAATAGCTGAAGGCATAAAAGCAATTGGTGGCAACCCCGACAGTATTCAATATTGCATCCGTAAGAAAGGCGATATCAAAGCATTTTTAGAACTGCATATTGAGCAGGGCGGCATTTTAGAAAAAGAAAACATCCAGATTGGTGTGGTGGAAGGTATTGTGGGTATTGTGGATTGGGATGTAACTGTTGAAGGCTTTGCAAACCATGCAGGCACTACGCCCATGAATATGCGGCAGGATGCATTGCTTGCTGCTGCAAAACTAATCATTGCGGTAAACGAAGTCATCAACAGTGTGGATGGAAGACAGGTTGGTACTGTTGGTAAAATAGCTGCATCGCCAGGAGCATTTAATGTTGTTCCCGGTAAAGTAACATTGGGTTTGGAGATACGGGATTTATCATTTGAAAAAATTGAAATGCTCTATAGTGAAATTGAGAAAAGGGCAACAGCCATAGCAGCAGCATCCAAAACCACCATCAGGTTTACCCGGCATGATAATGTGCCGCACCCGGCGTTAACTGATAAATTGTTACAACAAAAAATTGCAGCCTCTGCAAAAGCATCAGGTTATACTTTTAAATTTATGCAAAGCGGCGCCGGTCATGATTCACAGGATATAGCATTGTTTGCTCCTGTTGCCATGATATTTGTTCCCAGTGTTGGTGGCATCAGTCATTCACCAAAAGAATTTACCAAAGCTGTTGATATGGCTAATGGCGCCAATGTTTTATTGCAAACCATTTTGAAAATAGATAAAGAATAAAATGATGAAAAAAATAACGGCAACCGTCTTATTCATCTTGTTCTGCTCCTGCATTTATGCACAGGCAACGGGTAACAATAAAAATAGGGATAAGCAAAAACCAAATCCAATTGTGGGCACCTGGCGGTTAATTGAGTTTACTAATTTGGATTCCACCACCAATGTTTGGGGATACCGCTATGGAAAAAATCCCCGTGGCTATTTTACTTATACCAAAACCGGGATTCTTAATATCAACATCAGTACAGATAATCCACCAAAAATTTCCGAAGACTCTGCCAAACATCACAACATGAACCTGTATGATTTTATTGATACTGTATCCTTAGGCTATTTCGGAACATATACTGTTGACGAAAAAAATTCAACAGTCATTCATCATGTTAAAGGCGGCAGCATCCCCTGGTATATTGACACAGACCAGCCAAGACAATTTCAATTGAATGGAGACACATTGACGATTGGTGATAATAAAACATGGAAAAGGGTGCTGGTAAGAGCAGATTGATATATACATCCGTTTAAATAAAATTAAAAGACGCAGTTAAAAAAATGGCCATGAAAAAAATATATTTCCTGTTGGTATTGTCAGCAACAGTATTTAATGTGTCCGCACAAAAAACAGTACTGCTTGCAAAAACATTAATTGATGGAACAGGAAAAGTAATTGCAAACCCTGCAG
>JANMOR010000102.1:0-6647 GCA_031369435.1 Chitinophagaceae bacterium | reverse complement strand
GGTGCATATTATAAAAAACCCGGTCTGTTGAATAAGATCATTCGCTTTGAAACATTTTTATCAGCGCTTCAATATTTTTCTTATGCCCTTGCAGGGATGCCCTACATGGGTGTGGGCCGGAACCTCGCATATAAAAAAGAACTGTTCTTTCGTAACAAAGGTTTTTCTGCACAAAATCAATTGCCAGGTGGCGATGATGATCTCTTTATTAATAAAGTGGCAACAAAATTAAATACAGCAATTGTTATTGATGACGATGCGTTCACACTTTCTGAACCAAAAACAAAATGGAGCACCTGGCGCAGCCAGAAAGCAAGACATTATACAACCAGTAAATACTATAAAGCATCGCACCAGTTTTTACTCGGCTTATTTTCATTTTCCCTTTTTCTGTTTTATCCTTTATTGGTTGCAAGTATCTTGTTCTTTAACTGGTGGATGACATTAAGCGTATTCGGATTCAGGTTTTTACTGCAGGGTATAATTTATTACCGTTGTATGAACAAGCTGAGGGAAAAAGATCTGTTCTGGATTTATCCCCTGCTCGACATCTGGCAATGGTTTTATTATCTTTTATTTGCAAATTCATTGTTTAAAAAACCCAACACCTCCTGGAAGTAGTACTGAAATATTTTTCTGATTTCACTCCTGCACAATTACAGCAATTTGGGCAGCTGGAACATTTATATAAAGAATGGAACGAAAAGATCAATGTTATTTCCCGAAAAGATATTGACAGCCTCTATGAAAAACATGTGCTGCATTCTTTAGCTATTGCTGCTGTTTTTCAATTTCAGCCGGGCACCCAGATTGCTGATCTCGGAACCGGTGGTGGTTTTCCCGGAATTCCTTTAGCTATTTTTTTTCCTGAAGTACAATTTCATTTAACTGATAGTATTGGAAAAAAATTAAAAGTGGTGAATGAAGTGGCCCTGGCAATCGGTTTAAAAAATATTACTACCCAACATATCCGTACAGAACAAATTGAAACCCGCAAGTTTGATTTTGTAGTGAGCCGGGCAGTAGCTCCGTTAAAAGATCTTTGGAACTGGAGCCTGCCGATTCTTAAAGCAAAAGGGCAGGGAAAATCGGCGATGACCGATGACGAACCGATTCATGGAGGGTTAATTTGCCTTAAAGGTGGCGATCTTACAACTGAAATTAAAGAAAGCGGCCTCACCCCCATGGCCTGGGAAATTGATCAGATTTTTCAGGATGAGTATTTTAAAGAAAAATTTATCCTGGCGGTAAAACGATAAAAACATTTTGTTGAACTTATTACCGCTTCGTGGTATTTTTCATAAACAATAAAACATCAATTTTGCCATATGAAAAAAATATCTGTGTGTATTGTAGAAGATGTGACGGATATCCGCCATGCGTTGGAGCAGATCATTGAACTCAGTGAAAATTGCTTGCTGGCAGGATCGTTCTCCTCGGGTGAAGAAGCTTTGGTAAAAATTCCATTAGTGAAACCCGATGTTGTGCTGATGGATATTGGTCTTGGTTCAACTAATGGTATTGACCTTGTAAAAGATCTGAAACCTCAGCATCCTGAAATTCTTTATATGATGTGTACCATCTATGAAGAAGATGAAAAAATATTCAATGCCCTGCGTGCCGGGGCCAGTGGATACATTCTTAAAAAATCATCACCCGGTAAATTATTAGATGCTATTGGCGAACTGGTTGAAGGCGGTGCACCCATGAGCAGCCAGATAGCGATGAAAGTAGTATCAGCCTTTAAAGGTTTACCTGTGCAGGAAGCAATTGTTCCTAATCCTCAATCGGTTGAGATAGCCATTTTATCCCGCCGTGAAAAAGAAATTCTTGAATGGCTGGCACAGGGAAAAATTTACAAAGAAATTGGTGCTGAACTAAACATCAGTGCAGAAACAGTTCGTAAGCATGTATATCATATTTACGAAAAGCTCCATGTCAACAACCGTGTGGAAGCAGTAAATAAATTTTATGGACGTTAACCAAAACGGACAAGCTTAAAAAACCGCCTCATTATGATGGCGGTTTTTTTATTTGCTTATTAACAGGTTGATATGTGTTGATGTAAACTAATCAACTTTAAACTTTTCAACTTGTTAACCTTCCATTACCACTTCAACTCCAGTCTGTTATTTTTCCTGTCTACATCGGCCATGCGTTGTGTAGGATCAATTTCAACAGTTGTTAATTCACTCAATCGCTTATCAAATTCAATAATATAAGTGGGATGTGTCCATTTCCATGCCGGATATACAAAACGCTGCATGTTATTTTCAGCTGGCTTTTCTCCAAACATCAAATACATGGGTACATAATGTAATTGCTGTGTACCGTCTTTGAATGTAACCAGCAGATCAATGGGCATGGGTATTTCTTTCAACCGTTTTAAACGGATTTTTGATTTACCGCCTTCTTCCCATAAACTGTCAATAGCATAATCAATTGTTTTAGTCCCATTGATCCAGTATTCTTTGTACCAATCTAATTGCAATCCACTCACTTTTTCAGCTACTCTAACAAAATCATTTACGTTGGGATGTTTAAAACGCCATTGCTTGTAATATTCTAAAAGAATTTTGCTTCTTGTTGCTTCGCCGGTAATATATCCTAACTGTGAAAGAAATACAGCGCCTTTGGAATATGATGCAATTGAATAGGCATAATTGCTGTTGAAATGATCAGCATGCGTCGTCATAGGTTCTTCCATCCTGCTTTTTACCAGGTTGAAATAATTGTTGTAATTGGCCGAATGAAAATAAGGCAAATCTGTATCGCCAAACATCTGCCCATTTCGTTTGGCCATCTCGGCATTATAAAAATTCTCCACTCTGTCGGTTGCAAATTCTGTAAACCCTTCATCCATCCAGGCATATAAACTTTCATTGGTTCCCATCAGCATCTGGTACCATGTATGTAACCACTCATGAAATACAGTACCAAGTCCGGGACCATTCAATAAAGTTGCCATGGGATATTCCATACCCCCATCACCACCTTGTATAAATGAATATTGCTTGTAAGGATATTCACCAAAGTTTTGTTTGATGAAAGGATAAACCAACTCAGCAGCACCTGCTACCAGTTTCCATTCATCTTCATTTTTTTGATTGGCAGGTGTAGCATTGAACAACACATGAATAGTGGGTCCGTCTTTTACCTGTTTTACAATATGTTTAAAATCTGTATCAGCAGCCCATACAAAATCATGCACATTAGGCGCTGTAAATTTCCATGTAAGTTTTTCACCTGCAGGACGAATAACTTTTACACCTGCTGCTTCATAACCATATCCTATTTGACTGGCATTGGTTAAATAACCCGTACCGCCAATGATATACTTTTTATCAATTGTAATGTTTACTTCAAAATCGCCCCACACACCATAAAATTCACGGGCTACATATGGATTCGGATTCCATCCGTCATTATCATACTCACATAATTTAGGATACCATTGCGACATGGAAAATTTAGTTCCATTCGCTGCATCTCTTCCGCTACGCCGAACCTGGATAGGAACCTGTGCCTCATATTCCATCTCCAGCATAACTTTTTGTTTAGGCAGAATTGGCTTGCTGAGTTTTACTTCCAGAATGGTTTCATGTTCTTTCAGTTGCTGAACAATTCCATTCAACTTCAGCCATTTAATTTTCTGGTACCCTATTTCATTTGCTTTCAGGTTCAGAATACGGTCTTTTACACGTGCATCCCAATCAGGCTTTCCTGCGGCATTTAATCTCTGTCCTAATTCACGGCTTCGGGCATCCATCATACTGTTGGGTTGAAATGCATTCCAGTATAAATGATAAAAGAGTTTATCTAAAGTATCAGGTGAATTGTTTGTGTACTCCAGTTTTTGTTTTCCGTTGTATCGATTGGTATTTACATCCATATCAATATCCATCACATACTTTACACGTTGCTGCCAGCGGTTGGCCTGTGCCGATGCAGAGATACAGCAGATCATAACTAATATTCCAAATACAGATTTTCTATACATGCTCATTTAATTGAGCTGTAAATATCTTTAAAAAAGCAGTTCAGCAAAAGTTAATTGATAAGCGGAGTTAAAGTGATTTTTCTTCTTTAATAAATTCTTTACGGATGCCATCAAGCAAATGGGCCCTGGTTAAATGTTGATCTTTATTGGCAAATGCAGCAAGAGCTGCAAACTGTACCGCATTTAAAATAGAAGCGCCGCTCATTTCATACTGTTTTGCAAGCTCGGTTAAATTAACAGTTGCATCGGGTTGTATAGATGCAGGCATTGCTTTTTGCCAAAGTTGTAAACGCTCCGCCACATTAGGCATCGGGAAATGAATCACCGCATGAAAGCGTCGGATAAATGCTTCGTCGAGATTTGTTTTAAAATTGGATGCAAGAATCAGTAAACCCGGATAATCCTCTACCCGTTGCAATAAATAACTTACTTCCTGGTTAGCATATTTGTCGTGTGATGATTGCACATTGGTACGTTTGCCAAATAATGCATCGGCTTCATCAAAAAATAAGATCCAGTTCTTTGATTCGGCCCGGCGAAATACTGATTCTAAATTCTTCTCTGTTTCACCAATATATTTTGAAACGATCTGGCTGAGATCAATCCTGTAAACATCTTTTTGAAACTCTTTTCCCAGCAAAGCAGCTGTTAATGTTTTCCCTGTTCCGGATGGACCATAAAATAAAACTCGGTAACCCGGTTTTACTTTTCGTTTCAGATTTGCATCTTCAAATAAAAAATGATGATGTTGCAACCATGTGCTGATATCTTTTACCTGTTGTGCTGTTTGTCCATTCAGCACTGCATCATCCCAATTCATTTCTGTAGTAACACGTTTGGCAGGAAAGTCTAAACCAAAGCGTGGAGCGGTTTCTTTGTTCAATAAAATTTTATCAACCAAATCCTGTGCAAGAATAATACGGCCACTCATAATGGGTTCACCTTCTTTCACCGGTTCAAGCCACAACATATTTTGCGCAAAGAAAAAATGATCCTCAGCAAAATAGCGGTGAACGTTCAGCCTATCTTCAATCTTTGTTCCGGCTAATACAAATTGTGCTGTTTCACCCGTTGGCAACATGCTGCGGTGATTGGTTCCTTTTACACCGCCAAACTCAGGAAAATCACCACCTGTTGGTAAATGTTCATGAATCATTGTTTCAAAAAAATTAGGGCTGATATGTGGTACAAGCCCCAACATTAAAATGATCCACTCATCGGGATGTTGAATTTGCGGAACATGTTTCAACATATCTGCTTTCATTAAATTACCATTAAAGTGTTCACCTAACCATTGATGAAAATGAACACTCTGCTCATCGAAATGTGTTTGCATACGATGAGCAATGATTTTCTTGAGATCAACCAACGCTGACTCAAGTGCAAAAGATGGAGCGATATTTTTGTGTAAGCTGTAGAGCATAAATACAAGAATAAAATACAACTTATTTTACTTTATACGCTTTAAATGATTGGTTTTCTTAAACCATTCGTACAATGCACTGTTTTTCTTTTTTAAAAATGCAGGGTCGGCTTTATATATTGCAAAGCCTTCTGCAAATTGTTCGGCATTTGCCGGATCGGAAGAGGGGAATTTATCTTTTCCCTTAGTAAGTTTATCAAAATCCTGTTGCGATTTATCCTTCACATCATCTGCTGCTTCAGATTTTTTTCCTCTTTCTTTTTCGTTTGCCTTTTGAAATTCAAGGAAGGCCATCCTGAATTCAGCTTCTTGCATAAGGTGGCCAATTTCATGTAACAACTTAAACTCCCCTGAATCAATACCATACTCCTTTTGTGATTTAGCTTCCGGATCTCCAAAACAACTGTCATAGGCAGTAATTCGATAAATACCAGTATCAAAATTTTGTTCATGCAGGCAATTCTCTTCTGTGCTCTCATTAGGCGGGATATATGTTTTATCAGCTTTTATTCTTGCAGCTTTATTTGACCACCGTACAAATTCATATCCGGCAGTAACTTTTTTCTCTTTTTTATTTAAGCGTTTCAATGCATTAATCAGCAACTGAATTTCTGAAGGGCTCCAATCTTTATCTCCTTTTGTAATTCTTATTTTATAGGACTTCTCTGTATCATCTTTCGGGCTACGGGCAATTTCCCTAACTTCATTCTTTTGCTGCACCACATGCGCCAACTCATGTGCAATTAATTTTTTTCCATCGCTTGATTCTGTATTATACTGACCATTATTAAACACTATATGATTACCTACTGTGTAAGCTTTTGCATTGACATATTTTGCAGATTCAGCAGCCTCTTTATCTGTATGAATTATTACATTGCTGAAATCATAACCCATTTTTAAAGAGAAAAAATGATTTGAATTTGCAGGAAGTGGATTACCCTTTCCATTCAATGAACCAATGTAATTGCTTGCACTATTAACTGCTGATGAATTTGAACTTATTTCTTTTTTCTGAATTGGTTTTTCTTCCTCCTTCTCTTCTTTCTTCATTACTTTCTCTTCTTCCTTCATATCTTCTTTTTTTTGAACTATTTTCTCTTCCTCTTTTTTATCTTCAGCCCTCATTACTTTTTCCTCTTCTTTTTTTTCAGGCTGACGTTGCACTTTCTTATCCTCTTCTTCACAGCCTTTACACTTGCGTTGTACAATAGGTGCAGGTTG
>JANMOR010000098.1:0-7797 GCA_031369435.1 Chitinophagaceae bacterium | reverse complement strand
GCAACATTTTCCTGCAGGTTTACATAAAACAGGTTGATATCTCCTGCATGATAATTTTTTGTTCGTAATAAAGAAGCTCCCGGAAATTTGGGTTTATTGATCCACAGAACTCCATGTGAAATGGTTGCTCCATTTGTTTCTTTATATGTTTTTTCAAAGTTGTACAAAACAGCTCCTTTGTTTTGATTTTTTGGTATGGCAACACTGTCTGCTTTCCAGCTCAAAGGATTGATGACCCAGGAAGGTTCAGGTTCTTTTAAAACATAATCTGGCAAATAGCCATTTCTGAATGTTCGCCAGCTTACAAAACAACCTGTTGAAGATGAATCGGTGCAAGGTTGTAATACTTTGAAATAACTTTTTGGAACAGCCAGGCCAATAATATAGGCACAAACCAATTGATTCTGCAGGGGTTTGTTTTCAAAATATTCTTTCAGCAATCTGCCACTATGATAGGTACCCTGGCTATGAGCAGCGATGATGATTGGCCGGCCTTTATTATAATTCGCTAAATAATAATCAAAAGCTTTTTTTACATCTGAATATGCTAATTCCAAAGCTGCGGCAGAAGCAAAGCTATCGGTTGAAAAAAAAGAATAAATATGTGCCTGCCGATACCTTGGTGCAAATACCCTGCAGCTTTTATTAAATACACTTGCCTGGTAAAGGATGGATGAAAAGTCGGTTTTTGCATTGATCTCAGCATCATTAATAGCGGCACTCCATTGTTTGCCCTCCAGCTTTTTTGCTGTTAATGTGGTTGGATGAAGAAAAAACACATCCACCGATGAATCAATTGGAATGTTTTGTAAAGATTTCGGAACACTATCCGACGGATCTTTTTTCCATGGATGTGCAGCCCATAAACGCAAATCGCTGTAATCGGGAATTGTTTGAACTGAAGCATAAGTTTGTTGATATTCGCTTACATATGATTTATAGGCTGGCGAACAGGAAACAAAAAGAAAAGTGTAAATTGAACCAAGCTTTAAAAAGACTTTCTTTATATCAATCAATTTTGTAATTTTTGCAGCCCAAACCTAAATGAATTCATTGAAACATTATTGACTTAAAAACGATTGATATGACAATTCCAGTAGTTGACTTAGCAGATTTCACAAGTGGCAACCCCGAGCTGAAACAAAAGTTTATAAATGAATTAGGCAAAGCTTATGAAGAAGTGGGCTTTGTAGCAGTAAAAAATCATGGTGTTCCGGCAAATTTAATTGCTGATTTGTACAAGTACGTACAACAGTTCTTTTCTTTACCCATCACCAAAAAACGGGAGTATGAAATTCCTGAACTGGCCGGGCAGCGTGGCTATACTTCATTTGGTAAAGAACATGCCAAAGGCAGCGATGCACCAGATCTTAAAGAATTCTTTCAGTTTGGACAGAAAGCCGAAGGAAACGATTATGTACCTGAAGAATATCCGGAGAATGTACAAGTGGGAGAAATTGAACCATTCAATCCAACGTTTCAAAAAGCATATCGCTCATTTGAAGAATCAGGAAAAAAATTGCTACAGGCAATTGCTCTATATCTTGGGTTAGATGAATTTTATTTTGATGATTGGGTTAAAAACGGCAATTCAATTTTACGGGCCATTCATTATCCTCCCATAACCAATGAGCCAAAGAGTGCGATTCGGGCTGAACAACATGAAGATATCAACCTCATTACACTGCTTGTTGGGGCTTCTGCTGATGGTCTCCAGATTCTTACAAAACAAGATGAATGGATTGGAGTAACATCGCTTCCAGATCAGATAGTTGTAAATGTTGGCGATATGTTGCAACGGCTTACAAATAACAAACTTCGTTCAACAACTCATCGGGTTGTCAACCCTCCAAGAGAATTGTGGCATACTTCAAGGTTTTCTATACCGTTTTTTTTACACCCCAAAGGCAACATGTCGCTTGAATGTTTACCTACATGCATTGATGAGCAAAATCCTAAACATTATCCAGATGCAACGGCTGGGGAATATCTCGATGAGCGCTTAAGAGAAATAGGCTTAAAAAAATAATATCAATTCATAAACTGCATATCATCTGAAGTTTATTCGCCATATCCCATTCTTAAAAGCAGTTTTGCTTTATACACTCACTGCTTTTGGAGGACCTCAAGGTCATTTTGGGATGATGATGAAAACATTTGTAAAAAACCGAAGAGATGTTACAGAAGAAGAATTAACTGATTTGTTGTCTTTTTGTCAACTGCTTCCCGGTGCCAGTTCTACACAAACAATTACTTTAATAGGATACAAAAGAGGCGGCTTTTTATTGTCGGTCATTACTTTTTTAGTATGGATAACACCTGCTTGTTTAGTGATGGGAGGCCTTTCTTTCCTGGTTCATTATTTTGATAAAAAAGCGTTGAATACCGACATTTTCAAATTTTTACAACCAATGGCTGTTGGGTTCCTTGTTTATGCAACATGGAATGCATATAAGATTGCTGTCACAAATTCAATTACTAGGGCCATATTAATTGTTGCGGCACTGTTGGTTTATTTTTTTTTTAAAACACCCTGGATATTTCCGATCATATTAGTTGCAGCAGGAGTTGTTACAAACTTTAGTAATAAACGGATTCCGCAAAATGAAATACCAAGAAAAAAAATCAAGTGGAGTAATATCTGGGTTTTTGTTTTTGTATTTATAGTTGCCGGTTTTTTGAGTGAAACAGCACGCAAACAAAATTGGGAGAATAAAAGAGCCTTTAATCTCTTTGAAAATTTTTATCGTTTTGGCAGTCTTGTATTTGGTGGTGGGCAGGTACTTGTTCCTATGATGTATGAACAATTTGTGATCCGTGAAAAAACACAATACATGACAGGAGAAGAGTTGCTGACCGGTGCAGGGTTCGTTCAGGGGATTCCGGGACCTGTTTTTTCAATGGCATCTTATGCAGGTGGGATGGCCATGCGTAATGAAGGAAAGGGAAAGCAGGCCTTGGGTGTATTGATAGGAACAGTAGCTATATTTTTACCAAGTGCATTACTTGTATTATTCTTTTATCCAATTTGGCACAACCTCAAAAAATATGCAGTTGTGTACAGATCACTGGAAGGAATTAATGCGGCAACCGTAGGATTAATGCTGGCTTCAGCGTTTTATTTAGCACGGGATATTTCAATACTTGAATTGAATACCATCAGCTATGTAAATATTATTGTAATATTTTCGACAACAATATTGTTGAGCATTACAAAGATCCCTCCACCATTTATTGCTCTTGTTTGCCTGCTACTTGGGTGGATCTTTTAATTTATAATATCCTGCATTTTCAATTTCATCACAAACTACATCGGGAACGAGAAACCGAATTGATTTCCCGTTTTGTATTAACTCACGGATATGTGTAGCCGAAATTTCAAGTAATGGAGCTGATCGTGTAATTAATTTTTTTACTTTTTCGTTTTTCGCCGCAAAGCCCGGACGTTCATAAACATAAATGGGATAGCCTTCCATAATTTGATCAGCATTCTTCCATTGATCTAAGTTTTGTAAACTATCGCTTCCCATGATGATTGCAAATTCATGTTGCGGATGTTTTTCTTTGAGATAAGTTAAGGTGTTAATGGTATAAGAGGGTTTTGGTAATCGGAATTCGATATCCGTTGCTTTCAGGTTTTGTGATTTTTCAATTGCCAGATTTATGAGGTGCAAACGATCATATTCATTCAAGAGCTGTTTTTGTTGCTTAAAAGGATTCTGGGGCGAAACAACTAACCAAATTTGAAATAATTCTGTTTCGTTTAAAAAGTGTTGGGCAATAATCAAATGCCCGCTATGAACAGGATTAAAGGAACCAAAGTATAAACCTATTTTCATTAACTAGTTGAATTGCAATTAATTAGGAATTGTTACCAAAATGCTGTTGGCCTCTTCAAGCCTCAGGCTTAATTGATAACCAGCTACTTTTACACTAATTGGGTCACCAAGAGGTGCGAGCCATTCTACAAAAATTTCTTCTCCGGGTACACAGCCCATCTCCATTAGTTTTAAAAAGATCTCGTCATTTTCAAAGGAGTGAATGATTGCTTTTTGTCCCGGTTCCAAGTCTGATAGTCTTTTCATAATGCGAATGCAAAAGTATCATTTCCCAAAGGGAAACTTTACCGATTTTTGGAAACTAATGCGAAACAGAAAGATTCACTTTTTTTACCAGGATGTAAAACCTGCTTTTCAAAAGAGGGAAGCGCTTAAAGCTTTTCTTATAAAGCTATTCAGGAAGGAACAAACCGATGTTGAATATCTTAATATCATTTTCTGCTCAGATCGGGCTCTTTTGGAGATTAATCGTCAATTTCTGCAGCACAACTATTTTACTGATATTATCACATTCCCTTTATCCTCCAAAGGAGCTCCGGTTGAGGCAGAATTATATATCAGTGTTGATCGGGTAAAGGAGAATGCCAGGCAGAACAAAACTTCTTTCAAAAATGAATTACATCGGGTAATCTTTCATGGTTGTTTGCACCTGACTGGTTATAACGACAAATCTTCACAACAAATTAAGAAGATACGTGAACGTGAAGACTACTGTTTGCGTTTGTACTTTAATGAGTAATTCCTCCAGATTTCACGTGAAACAGCTTTTAATAGTCACATTCGTTTTGTTTCAGCTTTCATCCTATTCCCAGGGTGTATTGACGCTCCAGGACAAACCTTTTATTTATAAAGAGGTGATTGACAGCTCAATTTGGATTGAACTTCAACAGAATAGGCTGTTTCTGCAAGCTTCCAAACAAGAGCAAATGTTGTTTTACTGGACAAACTATTTCAGGAAGAACCCTAAAAAGTTTTTCAACAGCTTTGTGAAAGACTTCATTAAACAGTTCCCTGAAGCAAATACGGCAGATGTGAAGTCTCTCGAAACTGATATTAATAATATCAAAGGATTATTACCAGTTTGCCTGCCCGATCCAGGACTTTCTACGATGGCTCAAAAGCATAGCTCTGATCTAATAAGACGAGGAAATATCATTTCCCATCGCTCATCATCAGGCAAAGATTTCGTTCAACGAATTAAGGAATCAGGTTCATACCGTTGTGGGGCAGAAAATATTTACATCGGCACTTTTGACCCGCTTGAAGCATTAATAGCTTTGCTAGTTGATTATGGCGTCCCCGATAAAGGTCATCGAATAAACCTTATTGATCCCCGGTTTGGAAAGATGGGGATTTCATTTCCTTCAACATCCCAAAAGAAGGGACTTTTAGTTCAGGAGTTTGCATGCTTCTGATGTTCCACGTGAAATCACACAGACTTCAACTCAGATTTACAAGTTATCTTTGCAGGCTCATAAAAGAGCATTAAGCTGAATTCATGTTTCCAGAATACGATGTAATAGTAGTAGGTGCCGGTCATGCCGGATGTGAGGCGGCAGCTTCTGCAGCTAATATGGGCAGCAAAGTGTTGTTGATAACCATGAACATGCAAACAATTGCACAAATGAGTTGTAATCCGGCCATGGGGGGCATCGCTAAAGGACAGATTGTGAGGGAAATAGATGCATTAGGTGGTTACAGCGGAATAGTAAGTGATAAAAGCATGATTCAGTTCAGAATGCTAAACCGATCAAAAGGCCCGGCAATGTGGAGTCCAAGAACTCAAAATGACCGGATGCTCTTCGCCACAACCTGGAGAGAAATGCTGGAACAGACTCTCAATGTTGACTTTTACCAGGATATGGTTCGCCAGTTATTGGTGAAAGATGGACTTTGTTATGGGGTTGTAACTGGTCTTGGTCATGAAATAAAATCGAAGACTGTAGTAGTTACGAGCGGAACCTTTTTAAATGGGGTGATTCACATTGGTGAAAAGCAATTAGGTGGAGGTCGTATTTCTGAAAAAGCCTCAACCGGAATTACAGAGCAATTGGTTGAACTGGGTTTTGAAAGCGATCGGCTTAAAACAGGAACCCCTCCAAGGGTTGACGGAAGAAGCCTTGATTATTCCAAAATGGAAGAGCAAAAAGGCGATGATGAAATCACAGGTTTTTCTTATTTAGATATTCCTATTATTAAAGCGGAACAACAGAAGAGTTGCTTTATAACTTACACTAATTCAACAGTTCATGATCTTTTAAAAACCGGATTTGATCGTAGCCCCATGTACCAGGGGCGAATTCAAGGAACCGGTCCAAGGTATTGTCCGAGCATTGAAGACAAGATCAACCGGTTTGCCGAAAGGGACCGGCATCAGTTGTTTGTTGAGCCTGAAGGATGGAATACCGTGGAGATCTATGTAAACGGATTTTCTACTTCATTACCTGAGCAAGTTCAATACGAAGCACTTCGTAAAGTGCCGGGATTTGAGAACTGCCGTATGTTTCGGCCCGGGTATGCCATTGAATATGATTTCTTTCCTCCTACACAGTTAACTTACTCCCTTGAAACAAAGCAAATTCAGAATTTATTTTTTGCCGGGCAAATCAATGGAACAACAGGATATGAAGAAGCCGCTTGTCAGGGTTTAATGGCTGGAATCAATGCTCATTTAAAAGCCAAGGAGCAAAATCCTTTTATTTTAAAAAGAAGTGATGCCTATATAGGAGTATTAATTGATGACCTTATCAGCAAAGGAACAGATGAACCTTACCGGATGTTTACCAGCCGTGCCGAATACAGAACCTTGTTACGACAGGATAATGCTGATCTGCGATTAACTGAGATGAGCTATAAAATAGGATTGGCCACACAGGAACGGATGGATAAAACAACGACCAAACTAGACGCCGTTGAAAAAATGAAAAACATTCTTTCCGAGATTTCTTTAACACCGGAAGAGATCAATCCTTTTCTTATATCAAATAACAATGCAGCATTAACTCAAAAACAAAAAGCTCTTCAGATTTTATTAAGACCCGGCATTCAGTTAAAAGATATGATCGATGCATCACCCACTTTACAAGAACTAACGGGACCGAACACCTTAGAAGTTATTGAACAGGTGGAAATACAAGTGAAATATGATGTATACATTGAAAAAGAAAAAGACCTGGTGCAACGGATGAGTCAACTGGAAGAATTAGAAATACCATCAACTTTTGATTATAATAAAATTTCTTCATTAGGAAATGAAGCCTTACAGAAGTTTAATAAAATAAAACCCAGAACACTGGGCCAGGCATCACGCATCTCAGGTGTTAATCCCAGCGATGTGCAAATCCTCATGGTGTATATGGGACGATAAACATTACCTGTTATTTTCATTTTATCTTTTTATTGTAAAAATCTGACAGCTGTTAACATTTGTTAACTCCATTTATCTTTTTCATTTTACTCCCTGTCACTAATCATTACGATTTAATTCGTTTTACTTCCATATTTGTTGAAAGAACAAAGAATGAAGCGACTAACATTAAACCTTATCATTTTTTCATTTTGTTTTATCTCCGTAACTGCACAAACTAATCAGCGTGGAAAAATTTCGTTGAAAGTTTTCAATCAACAAAAACAACCGGCTGAAAATGCAACAGTTGAATTATTAAGAACAAAAGATTCTTCTTTAGTTAAAACCGCCTTGTCGGATAAAACAGGAACGGCTGAATTTGAGAACGTTCTTTTTGGAACCTATCTTCTTAAAACAACTTTAGTTAACCATGAAAAACATTTTTCAGATGCAGTAACTATTTCAGCCGACCAGCCTTTTGCAACTGTTGCTGATATGATGTTGCAACCTGCATCCACACAATTAAAAGGAATTGAAGTAACCGGCCGAAAACCATTTATTCAACGCCTGGGCGATCGTATTGTAGTCAATGTAGAGAACAGTATTGTAAAT
>JANMOR010000093.1:0-2758 GCA_031369435.1 Chitinophagaceae bacterium | reverse complement strand
AATTCATTAGCTGAATTTGGCGCCAATAAAGAAGGCACTGTTTTTTACGACCCCACAACAGATGAACTCTATGAACTCTTTCAAACAAAAGGCAGTTTTTATTTTGTTGCAGAAGATGAAGATGAAAATATTCTAGGTGGTGGTGGTATTTTTCCAACTGCAGGATTACCCGCCGGAACCTGTGAATTGGTGAAGATGTATTTACATAAAGATGCAAGAGGAAAAGGTTTGGGTAAGCTGATGATTGAACACTGTCTTGAATGGGCCAAAGAAAATAATTATCAACAAGTATATCTTGAAACAATGCCTGAACTTAAGCAAGCTTTGAAAGTATATGAGTTGTTTGGTTTTGAATATCTCGATGGCCCTTTAGGTAACAGCGGCCATTTTGGTTGCGACCGTTGGATGTTGAAGAAGCTATAAAAAAGTTCTGATGTTCTTAGTTCTGAAGTTGCTCAAAACTAAGAACCAAGAACTAATTCAACTTCATAAACCCCACTAAATATATACAAGACACCGCTCTTTACATCGATCGCTTTATGTCGCTTACGCAGCTTCTCTCCTTTTTTAAACACACGGCCATCTTTTGTTTTGAATAATTGTCCCGCAGTTAATTGTTCAACCAGCACTTCCCCTTCTTTGCGTACATCATAATTTTTTAATACCCGCATTAAATGTTCTTCACCACAACTGGTAGCCGATGGATTTTGTAACGACTTCAGCAAAGCTTTTTCAATATCAACCGGGAATAGTTTCTTTAATAAAAACTGTGCAAGTATTTTGCTGTATTCATTCTTCCATTCTTTGCCATGCGGCGCAATACGATGACCAAAATTTTCAAACGCCAACAGGTGTGCCACTTCATGCAACAGTGTAACTAAAAATGAATATTTGTTGAGATTGCCGTTAACACTGATGCGGTGATTTTTTTGATTGATGGCATGACGGTAATCGCCTAAAATGCTGTTGCGTTCACGGGTAATAGTGAGATGAATTTTGTATTGATGCAGGTACTCCAATACCGGTTCTAATGAGCCTTTTGGTAAATACTCATCCAATGCATGCAATGGAACTTCTTTTTTACTCATTGTTTTTCTTCTGCTTCAGCAAACGGAACACCATCCTTACTTCAATAAATGAATAAACAAAATACAAAGCCATACAAATGTACAGCGCAGGTTTATTCAGGTTGGGTCGGGATAACAATGCATAGATAATAACTGCAGCAGCACAAACAACCATCTTCACCATCAATGAACCATATACACTTCTGAAAAAGACCTGGATATTCTTATGCAAAAAACCTTTTACATGGAAGTATAGTGAAACTAATGTTACCAGGAACAAAATGAGGTTACCCATTATAAGTACCTCCTGGCTGAAACCATATTTCAGCAGCCAGTTTTTTGCTGTTAGGAACAAGGCATTTAAAATGATAAATAATAAAACAACCGGTACAAATAATCTTCTGGTCTCTTTCTTCATGGTTTCTTTGATGTGTCTTTGAGTATGCGGTAAAACATGGCGATTAAAACAATCAATGGAAGCAGCCACCCCAGTAAAGGAAAAGAAAGTTGCAGCCATTGATCGGCTTTAAGTCCCAAAAATACAGCTAAGCCCAATGCAACAATCAGCTGGGTAGCCAGTCCGGCATATTGCATGAGATAAGAAGAGTTACTCCGGTTTTCTTTTTTTGTTTTATTGGTCGTTGGCGGCTGCATTCATCGATTCTTTATGAATACCCACCACACTGGCCATAGATGCATTTGAAACTGCAGCAGTACCCATATGGCACTCACCATTGAAAGCAGCTGTTGCATCAACCTGTAACTGGCCGGCATAAATATTTCCATTTACCTGGCAATTACCTTTCAGGTACAGGAGCTCTGTTACTTTTAATGTACCATTTATCTGTCCCAGTACATCGGCTTGCAGTGCTGCTACATCACCTGTAATTTTTCCTGATGGGCCAACTAACACTTTAGAAGAGGTGGACAAATTGCCGATCAGGGTTCCATCAACCCTGATGTCGCCTTTACTTTCAATGTTGCCACGAATTTCGGTTCCTGCTGCAACGATGGTTGCAATACCGGTGGAGGTTTCTTTCTCCATAGAATTGGATTTGTTGTTGAACATATACTGTTGGTTTATTGAGTTGATTTTTCTACTTCAGGTATTTTGAGGGTAGCTGTATCAACGGTTGTCTTTGCATCGCCACTCAGCACTTTCTTTAAACTTTCAAGGTATTGATCTTTATAAAGCATTGATTTCTCCAGTGAGTCAATGGTGGTTTTGTAAAACATCAATTCTTTCCGCTGGCTTTGCGATCCGTAACCCGGTAAATAATATTTCAGGTTTGTAAAAGTAATAAGCGCAACAGTAAGCCCCACCAACATCACAAAAATGGTGCTAAGAGTTATATAAACGCTTAACCGGGATAGTTTAAAAGTTACAACCTCCTCGTAAGTATCGTCGTTCATCACCACTAAACGGTAGCGGTTCCGTAAGCGTTTTAATGTTGTATCTGCATCAATTAGTCGTGCCATAATGAAAATGAGGCTTAAATTTACTGCTTAATAGACGGCAAAAAAGAAATTCTTCGTGTTTTTAGGCTTAATTAAAATATTTTTGGCCGTATTGAGTTAATAAGAAAACTACCCACAGCCTGCATGCAGCATTTTTTTGTACCAAAACACCGTTGGATTTTTCTCGTACTGCTCCTGGGCTGTTTTACCGCTGAGGCTCAACCCGATTTTAC
>JANMOR010000078.1:0-7436 GCA_031369435.1 Chitinophagaceae bacterium | reverse complement strand
TACGGACAACCCCTGCTGGTTTCAATATAACTCACTTTGTTCTGCAGTTCTTCCACCGGATCATTGATGTAAGGATTCACACCAATAAAATTGCTCATATCATAGGTTGTGTTTCTTTCCTGGAAAAAAGTTTCCCCGTTTTGTTTGTACACCAGATTCGGCACCTGCTCTACATTGGGATAATGTGTAAGGAATTCATGAAACGGAATTTCACCTTCGCCGCAAATGATATAATCAATACAATCATGTGCTATTACATCCTCCCAATCATAACTCACTTCCGGTCCGCCGAGTAAAATTTTTACAGCAGGGTTGAGGGCTTTGATCCGTTCAGCCACTTTCAATGTTTGCTCAATATTCCAGATATAACAACTGAAGGCCACTACATCATAGTCTAAACATTCGGCTGCAATTTCATCCGGGTTCTGGCGAATGATAAATTCTTTCCATGCAAGACCCTCCTGTTGCTTATTCAGCTCATACAGGATACGTATAGCCAAATTCATGTGGATGTATTTTGCGTTCAACGTTGTGAGCAGCAGGCGCATGAAGGAATTGCTTTGCGCAAAAGTAGTTGATTAAGGGGAAGTGCTTATTTGGAGGGCTGAAGTACTAAATGCAGGATAAAATCAACTGGAAAGTAAATAAGCCGTTGTGTATATTTAGAGTTATTTTTCGCCCTAAACAAACATTCCGATAAATGAAAATCATAACGTGGAATTGCAATATGGCTTTCAGAAAAAAAGCAGGGCTTATTTTAAACCACAAACCTGATATTTTAATTGTGCCGGAATGTGAACATCCTGATAAACTACAATTCAATTCAACTTTGCAAATGCCAAATGATATGCTTTGGTTTGGTAACAATAAGAATAAAGGGCTGGGTATTTTTTCATATAACGACTTTAAGATTAAGCTTCTTAACAATCACAACCCGGAATTGAAAATGATTATTCCAATTGCTGTAAAAGGGAATGGCTATAAATTCACGCTTTATGCAATTTGGGCGAACAACCCCGCTGATCCCGATGGCCAATATGTTGAACAAGTTTGGAAGGCAATTCATCATTATGATAAAAAAATAAAAAATAGACAAACGATATTAATTGGAGATTTTAATAGTAATACAATTTGGGATAGGAAATATCGGGTGGGTAATCACTCAAATGTTGTAAAGCGATTAGAAGAAAAAAGCATTTTCAGTTGCTACCATTTCCACTATAAACAAGTACAAGGGAAAGAGGAGCATCCTACCTTCTATTTGTATAAGCATAAAGATAAGCCATATCATATTGATTACTGTTTTGCTTCATCTGATATGCTAGGCAAAATGCAATCGATAGAAATCGGAGAATATGATTTTTGGAAAAAGTATAGCGACCATGTTCCGGTGATTGTAACATTTAATGTTGCTTAAAGCCTCTCTGGGCAGGTCTCTGACCTGTTGCCAAAGCGTCATTAATCCAGCAACAACAAACGATTTCAAAATAAGTAACATGAAAGCACAGGTCGGAGACCTGCGCCAGAATAGCTTTTTTGATTACAGCCACAGCCAGGAGGCATCAGGCTTCAACGCTTCTGCAACCATCCTCAAAAAACAAGTAAGCAATTTTGACCTTTTTAACTGAAAATTTTTCAGCGGCATAAGACAAATTTTCACTTTTCATTCTGCTAAGTTTCCACTGGCATGAGAGTTGATTTTTCTTTTTCGAAATTTATTTTTAACCATTTAAAAGGAGGTTGTTATGACACTGGTAAAAAGAAATGGAAACACATTCAATCCATTACCAATGCTTTTTGATGATTTCTTAAACAGGGATGTATTTAATTGGGGTCATTCAAATTTCTCTGATACAAATACAACCATTCCCTCAGTGAACATTAAAGAAACTGCTGAAAATTATGAAGTGGAGGTAGCCGCACCGGGTATGACTAAAAAGGATTTCAAAGTGGAGCTCGA
Organism: Chitinophagaceae bacterium; assembly: GCA_031369435.1. GTDB lineage: Bacteria > Bacteroidota > Bacteroidia > Chitinophagales > Chitinophagaceae > Lacibacter. The sequence continues at coordinate 5,476 of JANMOR010000078.1, read as the reverse complement.
CGGAAACAGTTTAACCATCAGTTCCGAAAGAAGTAATCAAAAAGAAGAAAAGGGAAATGAAAGATATACCCGTAAGGAATTCAGTTATCAATCTTTCCAACGAACTTTTACGTTGCAGAAAGATGTAATGGATGTAGATAAAATTGAAGCGAAGTATGAAAATGGTTTACTGCATCTGTTGATTCCAAAAAAAGAAGAAGCGAAACAAAAGCCAGCCAGGCTCATTCAGATTTCTTAATAAACAGCTTCAGGGTTTTAAAAAAAGTTGCCTTATGGCAACTTTTTGTTTTTAGAATAACATCAATGAAGGGCGGTTCTTTCTTATTAAATATTTTATTATTGTAATACAACAAACAAAATTGTATTTTACAGTACCATTAACCCTGCTTCATGAGGAAATACTTGCCTAAAGTAATCGCTGTTCCTTGCCATCAATTACTTTCCTTTAAAAAAAATATTGGATTATACAGTAACAAACTTGTGTTGGTCTGTATATACAAATCAGTACAACAGTTGAATGAACTGTTTACAACCGTGGCTATTGATCATCAATCATCAATCATCAATAAAAACGGCAAGGCCCTTTATGTGTCCCTGTTAGTAGTTGGCTGTATGTATAGATAGCAAATCTTCATGTACAGTTAACAGAGCAGGCAATAACCATTAAAGCAACCACCAAAATGAAGAAAAATATTTTCTTTCTGTTACTGCTATGCTTCCATGCTGCCCGCAGCCAGCCCAACCAGATCAACATTGTAAACTTTACAGTGAAGAATACACTGCCTGCCAATGTTGACAGCTGGAACAGCACCCCCGGCGCTTTATTGTTAACTGCACAAAAAGGTCCGCAGTCGAGAGACCTGAAACCATTTATGGTTTTGCAGATACGAAATGGCGGCTCCATTGTATGCGGCAACAATGCAGCTACTGCAAAACAAATAGACCCGTTTGATGTAAGAACATTTACCACATCAGAACTGCTTTCGTTTTTAACCGGCTGTAAAGAACTCAAGGAAGGAACGTATTCTTTATGTGTTCAGTTTTTTAATGCCGAACACAAAGAGATCAGCAGGGAAGTATGTAAAGAGTTTAAAGTAGAGTCGCTAACAACCAATTATTCGCCCCCGCAAAATATTTCACCGGCAGATAAAAAACAATTTACAGAAAAAGAGATCAGTGCTCCTGTTACATTCCGCTGGACACCACTTGTGCCGAAACCAAAAGAACCTGTTACCTATCGAATTAAAGTATGGCAACTGATGCAGGGACAAAATGGCACCACTGCCATGCGTGTTAATCAGCCCATTGTTACAAAAGATGTTGATAATCTTACACAAACAACCATCAGTAATTTATATACCGGCCCCTGCAAACCTCCTTACTTATGTGATTATATGTGGACGGTGCAGGCATTGAACAGAGAAGGAAATCCGATGGGAAGTAATGAAGGAAGGAGCGAACCTTTCAGTTTTAAAGTGGAGAGCGGACAAGCTGCAGCGTCACCACCAAAAAATGTTTTTCCTGCTGATCAAAAACAATTCACAGAAAAAGAAATGAGTACACCGGTTACATTCCGGTGGACACCCGTTGTACCCAAACCACAGGAGCCTGTTACCTATCGTTTAAAAGTTTGGCAGTTAATGCAAGGCCAAAATAGTACTCAGGCGATGCGTACCAACAAACCAATCGTTACTAAAGATGTAGCAGATTTAACAGAAGCAACAGTTAGTGGAATTTATACAGGCCCATGCAGGCCTCCGTACTTATGCGATTATATTTGGAGTGTACAGGCGTTAAATAAAGCTGGCAATCCAATTGGTAATAACAATGGTACAAGCGAACCCACAGCTTTTGCCGTTACACAATATATCATTCAACTCGATTCAATAAAAGTAAGTTGTACAAACAAACCGGGTGTGTATTCTTTTTCTTATACCATCACCAATCCGAATGCCGGTCCTGCAACATTGAATTTATTCACCGTTACATCCAGTGTTCCTGCGGGTGCAAGTATTGCAAGCTTTAGTCCACCTATTAACACTGTTATTAATGCAGGTAATCAATTAACTATTACAGGAACCATTAATGCAGCCACCAACTTATCAAACATTTGTATTGGTGCAGAAATAAAAGATGTAGGTAATGCTTTCTGGAAAGCATCAAAAGATACCTGTGTAAAAGTGGATGCCTGCCGTTGCGATGCTTGTGATGAAAAGAATTTTGTTTTCACTGCACCCAAACCATCTACCATTAATTACAGCAACAACACGCTTGCTTACAATCAGAATATTACAATTACAACAACTCCATCAAAAACCATCAAGAGCATTACAGCAGAGCTGGTTTATTTTGAACTGGTTCCGGAAAACAATCTCTGCATTCCCTGTAATAAAGATGCGGCAACCTATGGTCATTTTACTAACGGCACAAACAGTTTGCAATGGAACGGTCCGCAAACATCACTCAACATCAATATCACAACGCCGCAATTAGTGCCCTGTTGCAGCGCTTTGTTCCGATGGTGCATCCGGTACAAGATTGAGTTTACTGATTGTACCAGTTGCAACAAATTAGTTTGCTACGAAAAGAAAAAAGAAGGCTGTGATAAAATTCCGGCAGACAATAATAATAAAGACCCTAAATAAACAGCAATGAAAAAACTGAATAACTATACAAAATTTGCATTGATGCTTTTTCTTGCTGTATTTGTTTCTTCAACATGCAGTCAGCTCTTTGCACAAACCTGTAACCAGGTAGAAATTTTATATACTTCACCCGATTGTTTTGATAAAGATCATGCTGATCCCGGTGGAAGCCAGGGCAGAAATTGCAAACCCATTGCTGTTTGCAAGGATCAGCCATATACTTATACTTCATCCATTGTATTACCCGGCTGGAGTTATTTGTGGACTGCAACCGGTCCATCAACAGTAACCTTCATCCCCAATACCACTTCATCAACAGTAAGCGTGGTATGGCCGCAATTAGGAGCATATACTTTAACGCTTACAGCAACTGATCCTTCCGGTAATGTGTTTACGTATTGCTTAACGGTGAATGTAAAAGATAAACCTGTTGCCAATTTTACGTTTACACCGAATAATGTTTGTGCAGGAAGTACAATTTCATTTACCAATACCACAACATATGGCGGAGGTGTTGCTTACTCCTGGATTTTTGGTGACCCATCATCGGGAAGTAACAATTACAGCACAGCTACTAATCCAACACATACGTACAATGCTGCAGGAACTTATACGGTAACATTGATTGCATACAGTTTCAGTACAGTTTCCATTCCAGGTCCAAACGGTGAAACAACTGTTGCCATTAAAACCTGTTGTGCCGATACTATCACCAAACGGGTTATTATAACTCCGGGCACAATTAAAATTGAATGTATCAGTACGGTTTGTGCAGGTGATACTGCAACCTATCATGCAGTTGGTTGTGCAAATCCAATCTGGTCAGCTCCTGTTGGAGGAAACATTTTAAGCCAGGCAGGTGATAGTGTGACCATTATCTGGGGTAATGGAAATCCACAAGGACAAATACAGGTGCAATGCCCCGGCGGATGTTTGGCTTCTGTTCCGGTGCCCATCATTCCAACAACACCAGTGATTGTTGGCAATCAAACACCTTGTAATACATCAACTACTTCTTATTCATTACCTGTATTGCCGGGAACATTTTATACATGGACATTAACGAATGTAACCAACGCAACGAATCACAATAATTTACTCAACACTTATCCCGACAACAATACTGTTTGGATCAACTGGGCACTTGCTCCTCCGGGAACTTATCAACTCAGTATTCAATTAGATAACAAACACATTTGCTGCAACAGCAGTGGATCAATAACAATTACTCCTTCCGATAAATGGCAGTTATATACTGATCAAACAATTTGTAAAGGATCAGCAGCAAGTCTTTCTGTATTTCCTGCAGCCGGTACATTTAACTGGACGGTGCTTGCACCCAATGCAGGTGTATCTCCGTTAACAGGAGGACCTGGAAATCTATTCAATCCCACATTTTTAAATGCAGGAGTTTATACAGTTGAAGTAACAGAAACAGCCAACACGTATTGCAACAGCGGCGCAACCAATCCGCAGCAGGTGAAGATCACCGTTATTAATACACCAGCTCCCGGAACAATTAACGGACCAACCACTGCATGCGTTGGTTCAAACTATAATTATACCATGAGCAGCAATGCTCCTCCGGGTTTTCATTATGAATGGAGTATAACAGGTGGAACAGGAACATTTCAACCAGGCAATCCACCGCAACCTGTAAATGGCAACAGTGCAAGTATTCAATGGACAGGATTAACAGGAACCATTTCTGTTGTGCTGGCAGCCAATGGATATCCTCCATGTCCATCACCTGCTGTTACACTCAATGTTGTACAGGCAACGGTTGGCAACATCACCGGAACAATGAATACCTGTGTTGATGGAAATGGAACTTATACATTAACCGGTGGCACATTACCTCCGGGTGAAGTTGTTACATGGAGTATTGCTCCGCCTTATACAAGTTTGGGAACAATTACTTTAGGGCAAGGCACCAATAACATTACCATCTTATGGCATGGTACTACCGGTGCAGGGCCATGGGGACCAGTTACATTGAATGCAACAACCAGTTGTGGTAATGCAACAGCGTTAACAGGCATCATGGTATATCCCAAGTTTACATTCAGCATTGTAAAAACAGGAACGGATGTTTGCTTACCTGGTGGTATAACATTAACTGCAACAGGAGCACCCATTACATCAACTTATTTATGGAGCCCCGGAGGTCAAACAACTTCGTTCATCAATATTACAACGCCTCCTGTTTCCTATCCTGCAACCTATAGTGTTACAGCAACCAATGGCGGTTGTGTGTTTACTAAAACTTATGTGGTAGAAGATCCGTTTGTAATCATACCGGTAACCTGTGGCGTTGGTTCCTGTAACGGAACTGCAACCAATGAAATACTCGGTGTGCAGGTAATTAAACCAACAGTTGGCACATTTACTTATCAATGGTACACCGGCATTTATCCTGGTGGGTCTCCAATATCAGGTGCAACACTTCCAACTTATACCACTCCGGCACATGGTAATTATTATGTAGTAGTTACCTACGGCAGTTGTACAAGGTATTTGAATTTTAATGTGAAGAAAGTTTGCTGCCCCAATATCAACAACCCGCAAATCACCAGTGTTGTAAGAAACAGTTGTAACTCCTTTACGTTTACAGGCACTACTCCAAACCCAACAGGAGCAGCCATTACATGGAATTTTGGAAATGGTGTAACCATGCCCGGCACTTCGGGTGTACCAATTACATATGTATATCCTCCGGGAACACAACCGGGAGATTATTGTGTTACTTTCTGTGTAGGTATACCTTCACCCAATCCAACAAGCTGTACCGGTAATTGTGCTGTAACAAAAGTAAGAGTACCACTACTCGC
>JANMOR010000046.1:0-5521 GCA_031369435.1 Chitinophagaceae bacterium | reverse complement strand
AACAACGGTTGCAGCTTCCTGTGTAAACCCTGCTTTCAAAAATTCATTTACGCCTTTTGGGAATTCGCAACTTGCCAAACTTACCTGTTGCACCATTTCATAGTCAACAATATTGATCACTACTTCAGGAACTTCTAATACATTTTGCAATGTATGTTTGGTTGTATTGTCTCTTACTCTGCGTGCAGGCGAAAACACAACAATGGGAGGATTGGAAGAAAAGAGATTAAAAAAACTGAAAGGACTCAGGTTCACACTCCCTTCTTTATCTATTGTTGATGCAAAACAAACTGGTCGTGGTGCAATGGCATGCTGCAACCACTGTTGTTTCTGCATGGGGGGGAGTTGTTGTATGTCTAATATCACTGTTATGTGTTAAGAGTTTTGTGTTACGGGTTTTGTGAACTCCGGGGTTTCTTTGTAGTTGCCTTTTCTTCTATTATTCTTGCTCTTACCTTTTTCATAAGCTCACCAATTTGGCTGCCTAATATTTTTGCTTCATCGCACAAAGTTGTTCCTTCCTTCTCTTCTATAATTTTTATTCGCTTTATAAATCTTACTTTATTTCTGATCTCTCCACAAGATCCTTTTGACATTCGAAGAAATCGATAAAAATCAGGGTTGTTATTATATTCAAACCCTTCTGCAATATTATCTGAAATAGAAAGTGCTGCACTTCTTAGCTGATCTTTCAAACTATAGTCCTTTTGAATAAACTGATTCAATTCAACCAATTTGTAAATTTTTTCAGCCAGTTCCTGTGCTTTTTGCCAAACAATGAGGTCTTCAACCGTGGTGATTTTCTTGTTCATAGTAAAAAGGTTGAGTTAACAATATGCAACAAAGAAAATCAGCCTGATTGAATTAAGCAACACTTAACCCATAACTCTTAACTCATAACATCTTTTTAGCTAAAATTGAAAAATCATCTTCCTCCTTCACAATCGTGTTACTCAATTTCCCCAAGCCATCAATTTCCATTTCCACTGTATCGCCTTCCTGCAACCATTGCTCACTATAATTTGGATCATTGAGTTTACCTGTACCATTTAATTCTAAAAAACAACCGGTGCCAACTGTGCCGCTACCAATAACATCGCCGGGATAAAGATCAGCACCATAACTGGCACGTTCAATGATCTCGGCAAAAGTCCAGTCCATCTCAGAAACATTACCGCTACTCACCTGAACACCATTTACCACACACTTCATATTTAAATTCCAGTTCAGTCCTACATGATTTTCTTTTGCAGGAACAATATATTCCACTAATTCATCCAATGTTACCAGCCATGGGCCAATGGCTGTTGAAAAATCTTTTCCTTTTGCCGGACCAAGATTCAACAGCATTTCTTCCATCTGCAAACGTCTTGCACTGAAATCATTCATGATCATCAACCCGCCAATGTATTCATCGGCATCTTCTGCACGGATGTTGCGCCCCTGTTTACAAATCACAATTGCTACTTCCAGTTCAAAGTCGAGTTTCTCCAAATGATCGGGCATACATTTTACTTCACCTGGCCCCTGGATACTATGATGATTAGTAAAATAAAAGATGGGGTATTGATCAAACTCCGGGATCATCTCCACTTTTCGGTTTCTCCTGGCTGCTGCTACATGCTGGCGGAATGCATAACCATCCCTGCAACTGGTTGGCAACGGAACCGGAGCCAGTAACTGTAAATCCTCTATACGTTGATTACCTCTGGGCATCAAACGCCCTTCATGTATAGAACCTAACCCAGCTATAGCGACCGGCAATGAATCTTCCCAGTAATTTAAAAACATACTCATGCTGGTGGGCAGATCGGGATGGAGGGTATCCATATCATACACAATCCCGTCAATCACAAAACCCAACTGCTCATGTTCATCCTTGAGATAAGAAACTAATTTCATGGGAAGAAAAATTTAAGTGGGCCAAAGGTAGAGAATACCACTTCATGTAATTCATCCTTTGATTTACATTTGTTGTTACATGATACAATCTATCAAAGATTTTCGGAAAGTTTTTTTCATTGGTGTTGCCGGCACTGGTATGAGCGCCATTGCACAATACCTAAAAGGAATTGGTAAAGAAGTTAGCGGAAGTGACCGTTACTTTCATCCCGGAGAACCCAACGAAACAAAAGAAAAACTGGAAGCAGAAGGGATCCTTTGTTTTTTACAAAACGGTGAGGGTATTACAACTGAAACAGATTTGGTTGTTGTTTCAACTGCAGTTGAAGACACGGTAGAAGAAGTTATTAAAGCCAAACAGCTCAATATCCCCATCACTAAACGTGCAGAACTACTGGCCATGATTGCACGCAGTAAAAAAACAATTGCCGTTGCGGGCACCAGTGGTAAATCAACAACCAGTGCCATGTTGTTTGATATTTTGCAGCATGCAGGTTTACAGCCAAGCATCATCAGCGGTGCAGGATTAGTTAGTATTATAAAAGAAGGAAAAATTGGCAACGCAAAAGTAGGTAAAGGTGAGTGGCTGGTGATTGAAGCAGATGAAAGTGATGGATCCATTATTCATTATACACCTGAGATTGGACTTTTGCTGAATATTGAAAAAGATCATAAAGAAGTAGATGCATTGATTGATATTTTTCATCAGTTCAAACTACATACAAAAGATTTTTTTGTGGTGAACCAATCGCAAACCATTGCACAGGAGTTATCACATAATCATCTGCATAATTTTTCAATTGATAAAAATGATGATGCCGGTTATCACGCAACAGATTTTAAACAGGAAGGGTTCACCATCTCATTCAACATTCACAATACAGCATTCACCATTAACGCCATTGGCAAACACAATATGGAAAATGCATTGGCTGCTGCAACAGTTGCCAATTTAATTGGAGTTTCATTAGAGACTTCAGCAGAAGCATTGAAACAATACGAAGGTATTTACCGCCGCCACCAGATCATTGGACAAAAAAATGGTATTTGGCTGATTGATGATTATGCACACAACCCTGCCAAATGTGCTGCCAGTATTAAAGCCTGTCAGCCTGTTGCGCCTAAAGTAATTGCCTGGTTTCAACCGCATGGCTATGGCCCCACCCGTTTTTTGAAAGATGATTTTGTGCAGGAGATTGCAGAAGCTCTTCGTCTGCAGGATGAAATATGGATGAGTGAAATTTTTTATGCAGGAGGCACTGCCACAAAAGATATTTCATCGAATGAGCTGATCCTGGAAATAGCAGCATTGGGTAAACAGGCATTCTTTGTTGAACACAGAAATGATTTGCTTAGTCAACTCCGTTCGCATTTTACCGGAGATTGTGTTTTATTATTGATGGGTGCAAGAGATCCGGGCCTGGAGCAGTTTGCCAAACAAGTGTGGGAGGAGTTGCAAATGGTTTATTAAAAAAATTATTCATTTCCTGAATCGTTTATCTTTTAAAGGACAGTTATACGAATTGACTTAAATTTGTGCCTCTTTGCAAATGCAACAATATTGTTGCAAAAAATTACAGGTATGAAGATGAATATTGATAATCCAATTCCAATTGTTGACGGCACAACTATTACACGTAAAGAATTTACCGAAAAATATCTGCGGCCTCAAAAACCTGTTGTATTGCGTGGCTTGTGGAAACAATACCCGGCATATGAAAAATGGACGATGGATTTTTTTAAACAATCAATGGGCGACCTGGAAGTAAAACTCTTCAGTACCAAACAAGCCAACCCCAGCGAAACATTGAGTGTAGCACATGCAAAGATGAAGTTCAATGAATATCTTGATCTCATCGAAAAAGAACCAACCGATCTTCGTTTGTTTTTATTCCCTGTGTTTAAACATAAACCAGAACTATTGAAGGATTTTGGTTACCCGAAAATTACACGCCGTTATATTAAAATACCCTTCATGTTTTTTGGTCCGAAACATTCAGTAACAAGAATGCATATGGATATTGACATGAGCAATGTATTCTTAACACAGTTTACAGGAAAGCGTCGTGTAGTGTTGTTTCCACCAGATCAAAGTGATTTTTTATATCGCCTTCCGTTTAATGTTCATGGATTGGTGGATATTGACAAGCCCGATTTTGAAACCTATCCTGCTATGCAATATGCAAAAGGATACAGCACTATTTTAGAAACGGGTGATACTCTGTTCATGCCAAGCGGTCACTGGCATCATATTGAATACGTAGAAGGTGGGTTTGGTTTATCAGTTCGTACACTTGGTTCTACTGCCGGCATCATCATGCAGGGATTATGGAATGTAACTTTGCAACGCAAGTTTGATGATATCATGTTTAAGTTGCGTGGACAAAAATGGTTCAACTTTAAAAAGCAATTAGCTATTAAACGTGCAGAAAAAGCAATGCAGAAATTTAAAGGAACAGTATTGCAATAATTTCATACAGAAATGTTTTATGCACTAACATCTTTGTAAAGATTTTTCTTTATTGCTGCAAAAAAGCTCAAGCATGATCAAAACGTACAAGCGAGCGTGGCAACCTGCGATGCCACTTGCACCTCAGCCCGTAACCAAACATTAACCTCCTTTTCCCTTGCCACCCCGCTTTAATGACGTACCTTCGCCGACTTAAAAACGACAGTGTGGCTGTTGCCACCCGTCTAACGTATTGATTATGAATATTCGCAACATAGCAATTATTGCACACGTAGATCATGGAAAAACAACCCTGGTTGATAAAATTTTACACGCCACTAAAGTGTTTCGTGATAACCAGGACACAGGTGAGCTGATTATGGATAGCAACGATCTTGAAAGGGAGCGTGGTATTACCATCTTTTCTAAAAACGCATCTGTTGTATATAATGGTGTAAAAATTAATGTAATTGATACTCCAGGTCACGCCGATTTTGGTGGTGAAGTGGAACGTGTATTGAAAATGGCCGATGGTGTGGTTTTGTTAGTGGATGCTTTTGAAGGCCCCATGCCTCAAACACGTTTTGTGTTACAAAAAGCATTGCAGCTGAAATTAAAACCTATTGTTGTAATCAATAAGGTTGATAAACCTAACTGCAGACCCGACGAAGTACATGATGCAATTTTTGAACTCTTCTTTAACCTTGATGCTACAGAAGAACAATTGGATTTCCCTACTTATTATGGTAGTGGAAAAAACGGTTGGTTCAATGATTCATTAACTGAGATTGATAATATCTTCCCTTTATTAGATGGCATTGTGAAATACGTTCCTGCACCAAAAGTAGCAGAAGGTCCTTTGCAAATGCAATTGACTTCATTGGATTATTCTTCTTTTCTTGGCCGTATTGCTATTGGAAAAGTAAGTCGTGGTGCAATTAAAGAAAATCAACAGGTGGCTTTAATGCAGGCCGACGGAACAATCAGGAAACTGAAAGTGAAAGAACTGTATGTGTTTGAAGGGATGGGTAAGAAAAAAGTAACAGAAGTTATTGCTGGTGACCTATGCGCTGTAGTTGGTGTAGATGATTTTAATATTGGTGATACATTAGCTGATGCAGAAAATCCCGAAGCATTACCGGTGATTAGTGTGGATGAACCAACAATGAA
>JANMOR010000045.1:0-18058 GCA_031369435.1 Chitinophagaceae bacterium | reverse complement strand
TGAAAGCGATGGCAGCCGATGGCACTGCTTTAGACATGGGTGGCATCACCGGTTCTTACATTGGCTTATTCTTTTTATGTGCGGCTTTTACAGCCATTGGCCTTTGTTGCAGTGTTTACACAACCAATCCCGTGGTTGCATTTTTACTCAGTGCCTTTTTTTGTTTTGTATTGTATAGCGGCTTTACAGCATTGAGTCAACTCTTTGGCGCAGGAATGGATTATACCATTGAAATGCTGGGGATGGATTTTCATTACCGCAGCTTATCAAAAGGTGTGATCGACAGCAGGGATGTGATCTATTTCCTGAGTATCATTTCATTTACACTTTTCCTCACCATTCAACACATCAGCCGTAAAAAGTAAACTCATCCATGTACAAACTATTTACTTCAACATTCGGATGGATTGTTTTGCTGGCATTGCTGATTGCAGTGAACATGCTGGCAGGATGGATGAAGTTTCGTTTAGATCTTACTGCTGAACAACGTTACTCGCTGTCACCACAAACAAAAAAATTACTCAGGAATATCGATAGCACCATTACCATTGATGTTTTTCTGAAAGGTGATTTCCGTTCTTCCTTTCGTAAACTGAAAAACAGCAGCAGCGATCTGTTAGATGAAATGAAAGAATACAGCGGCAAGAAACTGATCATTCATTATAAATCAGTTGATGAATTATTTAGTGAAGATGATAAAGCAAATATGCTGAGCAACCTGTTGAATAATTTAAAATTCAACGGAATTAATGTTGACAGCGTTCGCCAGACAAGACCCAACTTTAATGAAGAAATTTTACAGCAAATTATTTCTGATTCATTAAAAACGCTGGGCATTATGCCTTATACACTGGAAGTGCAGGAAAAAGAAGAATCCAAAACACAGCGTGTCATTTATCCTTCAGCCCTTGTTCATTACGGCAACAAAATTATTCCTGTTGATTTATTAAGTGGCAAAACAGAATATAGCCGTGATCCTTTAACAGGACGACTGGTAACAGATGAAGCCAAAAGCATCAGCAATGCAGAAGCGTTGCTGGAGTTTAAATTTGCAGATGCCATTGAAAAAATTCAACGCAAACAAAAACCGCTCATTGGCTACTTAACAGGTAATGGCGAGCCAACAGGACCTGAAACCTTTGATCTTGTTCAAACCATAGATGCAGATTATACTTTTCAAACAATTGATCTCAATAAAATACCTATCATTCCAAAAGAATTTGCAGCAATTTTGATTGTAAAGCCTGCTCTTCGTTTCACTGATTCAGCCAAAATGAAAATTGATCAGTACATTATGCAGGGCGGTAAAGTGGTTTGGTTTGTAGATGTTTTAAATGCTGAGAAAGATAGTCTTGCTGTTGTTGCCCAAACATTAGCTTATGACCGTGGCCTGGAACTGGATGATCTGTTATTTAAATATGGTGTACGCATCAACCGTGATCTGTTGCAGGATCAGCAATGCGATTTGAGTAAAATGGTGGTAGGTAACGCCGGCGGACAGCCGCAACTGGCCGATGTTCCATTCAACTACTACCCTTTATTAGTTTCAACCAACAATCATCCCATCAGCAAAAATCTTGAACCCGTATTAAGTCAATTCACTAATACAATTGATACAGTAAAAGCAGAAGGTATTTCAAAAACTGTATTACTCACTTCAAGCGAAAATGCAAAAGTTGTAAGTACACCGGCCATCATCAGTTTGCAGGAGTTAAAAACTATTGAAGACCCAACTCTTTACAACAAAAAGAATTTACCTGTCGGCATTTTACTGGAAGGACGATTCAGCAGTTTATATGCCAACCGTGCATCGGTTGAAATGAAACAGTACTTTACAACCGGATATGGTTCTTTTAAAACTCAAACAGAAGAATCAACACAACAAATTGTTGTGGGGGATGGCGATCTTATATTGAACAGTTACACGCAAAAAGAACCATTCCCGATGGGTTACAGCCGTGTGCAGGAACGCAGCTTTGCCAACAGAAGTTTTTTACAAAATGCATTACAATACATGACGGGTAATGCAGGCATTGTAACTTTGCGAAATAAAGATGTTACGCTTCGTTTGCTCAATCCACAAAAAGTAAATGACCAGCGATTGATGTGGCAGCTCATTAATATTGCAATTCCTGTTCTCCTTGTGATCATCATTGGAATAGTTTACATGGAATGGAGAAAACGCACATACAGTAAATCAACAGCAGCAGCTTATTGATCAGTAATCAGTAATAATTATGAACTCAACTCAGCTTACATATCTTGTTTTTGGAATTGTATTAGTACTTGCCCTTGTATTTGATCTTGGTTTACTCAGCAAAAAATCAGCTCATTTAACAACAAAGCAGGCATTGAAGCAAACCATTTTTTGGGTGATGCTGGCATTAGGCTTTGGAGGTTTTGTGTGGTATGAAGATGGAAAGCAGGCGGCACTTGAATATGTAAGTGCTTATTTAATGGAATGGAGCCTGAGTATTGATAACATTTTTGTGTTTGTGCTCATCTTCAGTTTCTTTAGAGTGAGAGAAATCTTTATTCCAAGAGTATTGTTGATTGGTGTGTTGATGGCTATTGTGTTCCGTGTTATTTTTATTACCCTTGGTGTTGAACTGGTGAATCGTTTTCATTGGGTGCTATATATTTTTGGTGTCTTCCTTGTTTACACCGGGTTTAAAATGTTTACCAGCAACCAGGAGGAAGAATATGATCCCAGAGACAGCAGTGTCTTCAAATTCCTGAAAAAAATTCTTCCTATTACAATGGATGATGGCGATGGAAGTTACCGCATCAAAGAACATGGCAAAGTAGTTTATACTTCCTTGTTTGTTGTTGTGGTGATGCTGGCAACAACGGATATTGTGTTTGCACTAGACTCTATCCCCGCAGTTTTAGGAATTGTGGATCGTAACAGTGCATATGCCTCATTAGTGATCTACACCTCCAATATTTTTGCAGTTCTTGGTTTGCGTTCCTTATTCTTTTTATTGAGAGGCGCAGTAAGTAAGTTTGATTTTTTGCAACAGGGAATTGCCATTGTGTTGGTTTTTATCGGTTTAAAAATGCTTGGTGAAGAATTAATTGGTACGGTAATAAATAAAACATGGCAGGTTCTTATTTCCCTGATTGTGATTGTAGCCTGTATTGGAGGTTCAATTCTTTATTCCATTCATCATAAGAAAAAGGGTCTGCCGCCCGATATGCCAGAATAGTTTGCATCTTTGTTTCTATGCCCATATACAGTATTGATCGTATTGCCCGTGTTCTTCATGCAGCTTATTTGCAGCAGGCAAATACAACTGATGTAATTGAGCATTTGCAAATAGACAGCCGCAAGATCATTCATGCACAAACAACTTTGTTCTTTGCCTTGCAAACTGCAAGAAGAGATGGACACGATTTTATTAAAGAGTGTTATCATAAAGGAGTAAGAAATTTTATTGTTCAAAAAAACTTTGATGTCTCTGGTTTTACGGAAGCTAATTTTTTATTGGTTGATGATACGCTCAAGGCGCTTCAGCAAATTGCAGGTTATCATCGAAGTCAATTCGACACACCGGTAATTGGCATTACAGGCAGCAATGGAAAAACCATTGTAAAAGAATGGCTCAACCAATTGCTAAGCGATCAGTTTAATATTGTACGCAGCCCGAAAAGTTATAACTCACAGGTGGGTGTTCCTTTAAGTGTATGGCATATGAAAGAAGAACATACACTGGGCATTTTTGAAGCTGGTATTTCACAGGCAGGAGAAATGGAACAGCTGCAACAAATTATACAGCCAACCATTGGCATTTTAACCAATATCGGTGAAGCACATGATGATGGCTTTACAGATCAACAACAAAAATTAACTGAAAAAATAAAGTTGTTTGCTAATGCTGAAGTGCTGATCTGTTCACCGGAAAAATTAAACATACTGCAATTGCCTGGCAGTAATTTATTTACATGGGGAAAGAACAATAATAATGATCTCATTATACAAACGGTAAAAAAACAGCATACAAAAACAACAATACATTTCATCTATCTCAAAAAAGAAGAAACTATTTCCATTCCATTTATTGATGATGCTTCGATTGAAAATGCCATTACCTGTTTAGGTGCTTGCTTGTATTTGCAGGTATCAACAGATCAGTTAAAAGACAAATTTTTATTGCTTCGTCCTGTAAGTTTAAGGCTTGAATTAAAGAGCGGCATTCATAATACAACTATTCTGAATGATAGCTACAGTGCCGATCTCAGCTCCTTTGCCATTGCACTCAATATGTTACAGCAGCAACGGCAGCATAAAAATAAAACACTCATCCTCTCTGATTTTCCTTTAACTACAGACCAGGAGGCTGATGTGTATGCATCTATTGCAAAATTAATTCAAAGCCATGCTGTAACCCGTTTGATCACTGTTGGTGAAAAGTCGAAACAATATTTAACTGCATATATTCCAACGTCTGTACAAATTCAAAGTTTTGCATCAACACATGATCTGGCAGACCAAATTGCATCGCTCAACTTTCACAACGAAACCATCCTAATTAAAGGAGCACGTGTATTTGAACTGGATAAAATTGCCCAACTGCTGGAATTAAAAACCCATCAAACAGTTCTTGAAATCAACTTAACGGCCATTGCAAGAAACATCAAAGAATATCAAAAGTTGTTAAAACCATCCACAAAGATCATGGGGATGGTTAAAGCATTTTCGTATGGAAGTGGTAGCTCTGAAATTGCTAATCTTTTACAGTTTTTAAAAGCTGATTATTTAGCTGTTGCATTTACTGATGAAGGCGTTGAGTTGAGAAAAGCCGGTATTACATTACCCATCATGGTCATGAATCCCGAGCCTGTTACATTTGATGCATTAACAGAACATAATCTTGAACCGGAGTTGTTTTCATTTTCAATATTGAACAGCTTTGAAGAATACCTGGAGAAAGAAGCTATTACTGATTATCCTGTTCATTTAAAGATTGACACAGGTATGCACCGGCTTGGCTTTATGAAAGATGAATTAAACCTATTGTGTGAACATCTGAAAAAGAAAAATTATTTCACAGTACAATCTGTTTTCAGTCATCTCGCTGCAAGTGAAGATGAAACAGAAGATGCATTTACATTGCAACAGGCAACACTCTTTGAAGAAGCCTGTAACTATATTCAAACACAGATACAGTATCCATTTCTGCGTCATCTTGATAATTCTAACGGCACATTGCGTCATCCGCAATTACAATACGATATGGTGAGGCTGGGCATTGGCATGTATGGCATCAGTCCATCAGCCAATCAACTAAAGCTGGAAGAAGCATTGAGTTTAAAAACAACCATTGCCCAACTGAAACATTTACAACCGGGAGATACGGTGGGCTATAACCGCAAAGGCATTATCAGCCAACCATCTGTTATAGCAACAGTGCGTATTGGATATGCTGATGGCTATCCCCGCAATCTCAGCAATGGCAAGGGTTTCATGCTGGTAAATGGACAGCAGGCTCCTGTTATTGGTTCCGTTTGTATGGATATGACCATGCTGAATGTAACAACCATTGATGCAGTTCATGAAGGCGATGAAGTTGTTGTTTTCGGCAAACAACTTTCTCTCAATCAACTGGCCATATGGAGCAACACAATTCCTTATGAGATCATGACCGGCATCAGTCAACGTGTAAAAAGAGTTTATTTTGAGGAATAATGTCCACAAACCTCCTTGCGCTCAACTCCTTATCTTTGCAGCATTAAAAAAAATCAGGCTGTGAAGATTCGTCACGTACTATTTATTATTCTACTTATATTATTTGCTGACCAGGCACTCAAGATCTGGATCAAAACCAATATGCTGTACCAGGATGAGAAATTTATTCTTGGCCGTTGGTTCCGTTTATATTTTATAGAAAATGCAGGGATGGCTTATGGATGGAAATTAGGCAACAGTGAGTGGGCAAAAATGGCCTTAACACTTTTTCGCTTAGCAGCTGTGATCTTTGGAAGCTGGTATCTTGTAAAAATTGTAAGAGAAAAATATCACCGTGGATTTATTGTTTGTGCTTCATTGATTTTTGCAGGTGCTTTAGGTAACCTGTTTGACAGTTTGTTTTACGGAATGATCTTCGATAAGGGTATGATCTATAATGCAGCAACTGATTCTTATTTTGGTTACGATGGCCTGGCAAAAGCTACGGGTAAAGGTTATTCCTCTTTCCTGCATGGTCATGTAGTGGACATGCTGTACTTCCCCATCATTGAAAATAAAATAATGCCCAACTGGGTTCCTTTTATTGGTGGAAAACCGTTTACTTTTTTCCAGGCTATTTTCAATATTGCTGATGCTTCTATTTCTGCAGGCGTTATCACCATCCTTGTTTTTCAAAAACGATTTTTCAAAAAACATAAAGTAGAAGAAAATAATCCTACTATTGAAACCGACTCCAAGATTACTGATGATGCACAGGTAATGTAAACAAATTGAATGGCAGGCACAGAAGGCTTAGTACTGATGCAGAATCTTTTGATTGATTTTTTAAAAGAGCTGTTTTACCAACAGCATCTTCAATCTGCAATAAATTTTTCTCACCATTCTTTATAAAAAAATCCTTTACTGGTTAACTGTTTTAAAGAGTTGTTTACGTAAGTAAGATTCAGGGTTTGCTTTAATAATGATCATTATAATTTTTGAATGACTTTGTTGATAACGCCGCTTGTTGACACTATACGCAACAAATAACTTCCTCTTTGCAATGTTGCGGGCACTTCAAATGTAAATGCGTTAGTACCTTTATTTACTTTCAGTTTTCTATTCAACACAGGACGACCTGATGCATCTAACAATTGCACATCAACTGTTTCATTTTGATACGTTGATACCTGGAATGATAATTTAGAATCAAATGGGTTTACGAGGTTACTCAACTCAAATACTTTTGGTTGATTCAATGATACAGATAGGATACTGCTGTATTTATATATATTGTCTGATCCTACCAATCTCAATCTGTAATATACTTTTCCGGATACAGGAACAGGATCAGTAAATGCATATGACACTTCTGCAGCATCAATACCTTTTGCAGCTGATATACCAATTCTTGTATAGTTTTGCCCATCAATACTTCTTTCAATTTCATATAACCGCAAATTCTGTTCATGCTTTGCAGACCATGTCAACTCGCTGTACTCATTTCTTAATTGAACATTAAATTTAAGCACTTCGGCAGGGAGTGGAAAACAACTGCTTTGAACTGTGATGGTAATAACATCGGTTGTATTGGCCAATGAACAGGAGCTGGAAGAAAGATTAGATAAGGAACTGGCAGTTTTTATCCTGTATTGATATCCATCCATACCGGCAGTAGCAAGAATGGAAGGATATGCAACTGTATCAACATAATTCACGCCATTATATGTATAAGTAAAGCTTTGAATACCGGGAAGTTCAGGTGCGGGACTCCAGTTAATACCACCATCAGTACTTCTTTCCCATTGATAATAGATATAACTGTTATAAAACGAAGTAACCACAATCGACATATCTATCTGGTTGTTTTGACAATAGGTAGGTGTACTGCTGGGATTCATTTGAAAAGATGGCAAACATGTTTTTAAACTGATATCATCGAGTGCCCAATCATTACCGCCTCCACCGGGTGCATTATTTCTGAACGTCATGGTAAAACTTGTTTGACTGGATCCTGTTTTAAAAATAAATCCACGTTGAACCCAATTATTCAATGTATCACTTCCCGTTTGTGTACCGCCTAAACCCTGGTAAAGAATATCTCCGGTTGTATAATAATCAGTTCCGTCAATTTCAATCGCAATATTAGGTCTTACACCTGCAGAGTCACCCGCTGCCGTTGGAATATAGGATGCAGTAGTTGAACTGCGGCCTGCTGAATCGCAACCACATTTGTAACAAATATTCTTGAACCATCCTGAAATTTCATAGTATGTATCAGGACAAACACCTGTTACATTAAACTGAAAGGCTGTATCAGTTTTATACGCTGAGTTAATAACCAGCATATATCCGCAAGGATTGGTGCTGCTGATTGGCTGGCTGAGATTACAAGGCAAATTACCTCTTGTTGTACTTGTTGCTCCTGTATGATCGCCTGTAATATCCCATAAATTAAATACCCTAGCGGCATTCGGCTTAGCTACTATTTGACTGGTAGTTCCCGCAGCACTTGTATTATTAGCAACACCATAATAATAATCATTTGGAGAACCGCTGCTGAAAGGCAGGTAAGCATAGTTTGTATTTGTAGATGTTCCCCTGTTTTGCGGATGAACCGGACTACCTGTAGGAGCACCAAATGTTCCATTGGTTTCATCACCAATAATATTTGTTGCTGATATAGCATTGGGGCAAACACTATTACTTTGATAAACCATCAAACTATCCTTTGGAAAATTAATTGTATAAAAAACACCTGAAGCAGTATCCCTGTATCTGAAAGCTCCTCCACCAAAATTGATCTTGGTTCCATAAGCTGCATTAACAGTAACACGATAAGTAGCCATAATAATACAGGTGTTCCCGAAATTGGAAGGTCTTGAAGTACTTCTCAATTTTCCCCGAGCTGCATAAGTTGCATTCAATCCCATATTGATTTGGATGATTGTATCTGTGCCGGCACCAGCAGTTGTATACCAACCTGCATCAACAGCATCAAAAGCATCCGTATAATAAGTGGATGGTGTTGGCTGATACAATTTGCCTTCATTTGTTCTTAATGCAATTGTTCCTGCATTATATCCAAATCCTTTACCCGCAGATAAGGTATCATAAAATGCAATACTGTCGATTGCTTTAATTGAACCTGCTCCACCGGGACGTGCAACAACAAGCGTTGCTCTTATTTCCAATACGTCACCAGGGTTAATGGTACCACCAACTGTTCCATCGGTAATATTGACATAACTTTTACCATAATCAACAGCAGCACCAACAGGATCTGTAATACAAATATTAAATGTGTAAGTGCCTGTTGTTACAGTTGCAGACAAGTTGTTAGTTGTTATTCTTACATAATAAATTGTACCCACCGTTAAACCCGAACCACCAACAGCAGTTGAGGTTGTTAATGGAGATGTGGTACATGCAAGTGATGTGAGTGACCCGCAGGTACCTGAAAAAAGTTGAATTCTTGGACTTGCAGTTGTAAGATTTGCACCAACTGAACTTAACGTTATTATTGGATATTGAGTTTGTGCCACAAAGCTATACCACACTTCAGGAGATAAGGCATTACCACAAGCAGGCAGTCCTGCTGTTGCTGTTGCTCTGATTAGAGTACCTGAAATGTTTGAACAGGATGTTCCGCTTGTTAATGAAATGGCACCCGAACACAGATCATTTGATGGTGGAACTGCAGCCGCAGTAACACAAATATTGAAATTAGCAACGCTTCCTGTACCGGAGGGGTTGGCATTAAAATTGGCCACTCGTATATAATATGTATTTCCAATTGTTAACCCTGCCTGTGTTATTGTTGATGCTGATGCACAACTTAATGAAGTAAGCCCCGCACATGTACCGCTATAAATTTGCAATCGTGCCGCAGTAAAATTTGATCCAAGGCTGCTTAAGGTAACTGTGTGGCTGGCAGATGTGGCCACAAAACTATACCACACATCATAATAGGTTCCGGCAGCAAAACAACCTAACCCAACTCCGGATGCAGTAGCTAAATCTAATTTACCTGCGGTGTTCGTACAGGTTACACCGGGCGTTAAGCTGATTGCCCCTGCACATTCATCATTGGATGGTGGTTGTTGCACACAAATATCAAAATCCCAATCACCGGAAGGAGACGCTGTTGGATTGAGCAAAACATATACACGTACATAATAAAATGTTCCAATAGTTAACCCTGATACTGTAAGTCTTCCGCTCGTTACCGATACGGCCTGGCAACCTAATGATGTAAAACCGGCACAGGCTGTGCCGCTTAACACTTCCATATAAGTAGACGATGAGCTTAACTTGTTTCCAAGATTATTTACAGTAACTGTTTGTGATGTTGCATTTGCCTGGAAGGTAAACCAAACGTCATATGTATTAGTTGAAGTGGCGCCACCACATCCACCTGCGTTAGAAGAACTGGTTGCATAATATAAATTAGAAGTAACACTGTTGCAGGTGGCAGATGACGTTAAAGTTGTTGCTCCACTACAGGCATCATTTGCTGGCAAAGCAGGTGGGTGTGTAACACAAATATCAAATTTTCCCTGGCTACTGACACTGCTGCCAACATTAGATATACGGATATAATATGTATTGTTGATGGTTAAGCCTGTTGCAGTAACAGAAGTAGTTCCACATGCTAAAGAGGTTAATGACCCGCAGGTGCCACTGAAGATCTGAAGTTCGGGGTTTGTAAAATTATTTTGCCTGTTGCTGATCGTTACTGTGTGTGTAGTACTCGCTGCTGTAAAACTGTACCAGATATCATAATGCGTTCCACCGGAGGCGCAACCAACCGGAATTCCTGAACTTGCAGTTGCTCCATTAAGATTTGCTGAAGTATTTGAACAGGAAGTACCTGATGTAAGATTTGTTGCACCTGAACAATTATCACGGGATGGTTGTGCGAATGATAAAAATGGAGTTGCTATTAATACAATGCATAGAACAGCAGCATATAATAACTTAGGGTACAAAAACAGCTTCATAGAGAATCTTTACTTAGGATAATGGTAAACCATTACAAAGATGCTGAAAAATAGATATCTAAACAATCGTATTACTCTCAAATTTTCACGTAAAAATCCTATAGGTAATTTTTCACAGAGTACTATTCATCTTGAATACTGCATACAATCAATATAAAAATAAAAGACAACACTACTGTGATAAGTACTGATGACTATTGCTTCGGTATCATTATAATTTCTACAATTTTTGAATGACTTTGTTAATCACTCCGCTTGCTGATACGATTCGAAGCAAATAACTTCCTTTTTGTAAATGTTGCGGCACTTCAAATGAAATACCATTTGCACCTTTGTTTACAGTTATCTTTTTATTGATCAGGGGATGTCCTAATGCATCTGTTAACTGCAGTTCAACTTCCTCATTTCTGTAAGCATTTAATTGGAAAGAGACTTTTGCCTGAAATGGATTGACCAGGTTTGCAATTTCGAGACTGTTATTTTTAACAACAGAAACAGAAAGAGTATTACTGTATTTATTTGCTGAAGTAATGGGTGTAGATATCTTTAAGCGGTAATATACTTTACTAACAACTGCAATTGGATCAATAAACGAATAAACCTCTTCACTTCCATTGCTGCCTTTGGCATTTACATAACCAATAGAACTAAAGTTAACAGCATCTGTACTTCTTTCAATTGTATAACCATTTACGGCCTCTTCTTTTGCTGTCCAAGTTAACAGGCTTTTATCTCCATTCAATTGTACATTAAACTTCAACAGTTCCACAGGCAATGCAGTACAGTTTGTTTGTACAGTAATCAAAATTTCATCATCACTGTTAAATACAGCACAGTTCGTTGAAAGCCCTGCTACAGTAGTTGCAACTTTAATTCTGTATCTGTACCCATTCATTGCTGAAGTAGCAAGGATGGATGGATATGCAACAGTATCCCTGTATTCACCACTAATATTTGTATAGGTAAAACTTTGTACTCCTGGAAGTTCAGGAGCTGCACTCCAGGTACTACCACCATCGGTACTTCGTTCCCATTGGTAATATTGATATGTATTGTAGTATGTAGCCACACGAACCGACATATCCACCTGCCCGTTTTGACAATAGGTTGGTGTTGTACTGGGATTCATTGTTAAATTTGGCGAACATGTTTTAAACGAAATATCATCAATTGCCCAGTCATTACCACCTGCACCCGGCGCATTATTTCTTAATGTAAGCGTAAACGATGTGGTTGTAGCATCTGTTTTGTATACAAATGCTCTTTTCACCCAGTTATTCAAACCATCCGACGCCGACTGTGTACCACCTAAACCCTGGTATTGAAGATCTCCCGTAGAATAATAATCGAGGTTATTTACTTTAATGGCAATATTTGGTTTTACCCCAGATGAATCACCGGTACCTGTTGGAAGATAAATATTATCTCCACCACTGTAGAAAGAACCAGTACCATCATAATCTGCACCACACTTGTAACATACATTTTTAAACCATGCGGATACTTCATAATAAGTATTGGGGCATGCATTGGCAACATTAAACTGAAAAGCTGTATCTGTTCTGTAAGACGAGTTCACCACCATCATATAACCACAAGGGTTTGTTGAACTTACTGGTAATGAAGTGTTACAAGGTGGGTTACCTGTATTTTGATTTGCAGCATTTGTATGATCTCCACTTATATCCCATACGTTAAATACTCTTAAAGCATTTGGTTTAGCAATGGTATTGGTTACAGAAGTACCTGCTGCTGCAGTATTATTGGTAATACCATAAAAGTTATCCTGTGGTGACCCTGTTGAAAAGTTGACAAAGGTATAATTTGTATTTGCCGAAGCGGTGCGGTTTTGCTGATTGGTTCCTGTAGCTGTACCAAATGTTCCATTATATTCATCTCCAATTACATTGGTTGCTGAAACTGCATTAGGGCACACACTTGGACTTGCATAAACCACTAAGCTATCATTTGCAAAAGTAGTAGTTGTAAATATACCGGTGGCGGAAGTTCGATATCGGAATGACCCACCACCAAAATTTATTTTTGTACCCTCTACACCATTTACCACAACCCTGTAAGTTGCAATAACAAGATGGTTACCACTACCTCTTGGTAAAGTAGTAGTGGTTGCTGTTCCACCAACAGTAGAGGTAGCGCCTGTACCCATATTAATACGGATATAAGCCGGAGTTCCTACTCCTGTGCCAGTTGCATATCCGGCATCATCGCCGGTTGCATCTGTATAAGCTGAGCCACCTATGGGATAAATTTTTCCTTCATTTGTACGCAAAGCAACTGTAGTTGTTTGGTAAGTTAGGCCCGCCCCTGCTTCTAATGTATCCTGGAAAGATAAACTGTCAATAGTACCTCCACTCAAATATAGTGTTGAGCGAATTTCCAACACATCCCCCACATCAATTGTACCACCGCCATTATTCTTTGTAACATTGATATAACTCTTAGATGTTTCAAGTACTACAGTTGACGCAGGATTCACTACACACAAATTAAATGTCCATGCAGATGTGGGTGTAGTTGCTTGATTGGAAAAAACACGTATATAATATGTTGTGCCAATTGTTAGGTTAGTGGTGTTAATGCTTCCGCTACCATTAAAATTGCTGCAGTATAGTTGTGTTAAGCCAGCACATGTTCCTGACAAAATCTGAACAGAAGCTCTGTTCCCTCCTCCGCCTACTGGAATTCCCCCGTTTGTAAAAGTAATTGTTGGAGAAACCGTTTGGGCTGTAAAGCTGTACCAAACATCAGCTGCTGTTGCAAGCCCGCAACCAGATACAGCAATTCCAGACGAAGTTGCATTAAACAACGTACCTGATATATTACTACAACTTGTGCTGCTGGTTAAACTCTGAGCATTTGCACAGGCATCATTTGCAGGAGCTACTGCTCCATTTGTAACACAAATATTAAAACCAGCACCAGTAGTTCCCGAAGGGCTTGTTCCATTTTGTGATATACGTACATAATAAACGGTTCCTATAACTGTAGCCTGTGTTAATGTTGTATATGGTGATGCCGCACAACCAACCGATACAAGTGTACCGCATGTGCCACTATAAATCTGTATTCTCGGTGCTGTTAAATTTGCACCTAAGCTATTTAAATTAATAGTATGCGAAAGTGCAGTTGCAGTAAACTGATACCACACATCATAGTTTGTACCTGTTGCACAACCTACAGTTGGAGTACTTACAGTTGCTAAATCTAATGAGCCTGCTGTATTTACACAGGCTGCACCGGGTGTTATAACAACTGCGCCAGTACATTCATCATTTGCAGGAGAGCCCTGCACACAAATATTAAAATTCCAGTCACTTGATGGAATAACAGTTGGGTTGGTTGTTGTAAATACTCTTACAAAATAAAAGCTGCCGATGGTTAATCCAGTTGCAACTAATCTTGAACTTGAAGCAGCGCAAAATAAATTGGTATAAGTTCCGCAACCACCGCTCAGTACCTGTATATAAGTTGAAGCAGCGGTTAAGCCACCTCCTAAACTGCTAAGTGTTACTGCCTGTGTTGTTGATGTGGCCTGGAAACGATACCACACATCATATAATGTACCTGAACCACAACCTACAGGAACACCCGAACTTGCTGTTGCATAAAAAAGATTGCCGGCAGTATTGCTGCAGGTTGTTGCAGACGTTAGCAAAGTTGATGCTGCACATTCATCATTAGCAGGCGGTGCCTGGGGATGTGTAACACATATATCAGCTTTATAATTTCCGGTTCCACCAAATGCTCCGTATTGCGAAACTCTTATATAGTAAGTATTGCCGATTGTTAATCCAGTTCCTGTAACACTGGTTGTACCACAGGCAACGGATGACAAAGCTCCGCAAGTACCACTATAAATTTGAAGCTGAGGACTTGTAATTCTTGTTCCAATATTACTAAGGGTAACTGTTTGGGAAGTGCCGGCAGCTGTAAACTGATACCAGTAATCATTATAAGTACCGGCTGCAGCACAGCCTAAAGGAATGCCTGCACTGGCGGTGGCACCGGTTAAATTAATATTTGTATTGTTACAGCTGGTTGAAGATGTTAAGGTAACGGCAGTTGCGCATTCATTCTGTGCAAACGCAATAGTATTGAAGAAGAGCAATAAAATTGCTAATAATAAATTTTTAAAGAAATGTAATTTACATTTCATAGGGAATTGGCTTTACAAAGGATAAATGATTCAATTGTTTACTATTACATTTTCATAATGATTCTTTATTATGTGTAATGGTAAACCCGTACAAAATTGCAGATAATTAATTAGTTAAACAATCGTAATACTCTCAAATCTTTCAGTAAAAATCCTATTGAATAATTTGCAGGATTCTACAGTTGAACCCCGTCCATTGTGATTATAGTATGCTGTAATCACTAAAAATGAGTACTCGCAGACAAATTAATTTTTCAGGATCATTCTTTGAATGGATTTTTCATTCAGTGATAATTTCAGGAGATAATTGCTGTTTTGCTGAAGCAGGTTGCTTTCAATTTTTATAAAATTGGTCCCTTTAGTGATGTATTGTTTTCTTTCAAGGATTATTTTACCAGATAAGTCAAATACCTGTATCCTGCCCATACCAGAATTGCCCGAAATAATTTCAGCATCAATTGAATTTAAAAATGGATTTGTTACTGACCTGAACGCAAATTCATTGGCTAACAATCCCAGAACAACAGTTTTACTGTAATGTACAATTGCTCCTGCTGCGCCAATCATTTTCAAACGGTAATAGGTTTTCTTGATCAGAGGAACCTGATCGACCCATGTATAATCAAAAAAAGAATTGTTGCTGATGTCTTTTCTTTCAACCCTGCCAACTGTTATATAACTAATACCATCTGAACTGCGTTCAATTTCAAAATACTCATGCTTGTCTTCTTTTCCGGTTTGCCAATCAAGAACTGCTGCACTGTTTTGAATTCTTGCTTTGAAGTTTAATAACTCAACCGGCAATACATCACAAGCTGAATTAACGGTGATGGTAATAATATCTGTATTATTATATACTGCACAGGATGCATTATTTAAATTGGTTAATGATGTTGCAATACGTACTCGGTATTTATGACCGTTATTGGAAGCATTTGCAAGAAAGCTGGGATAAGCAACTGTATCTTTATATTCTGACGCAGCATACGTATAACTAAGTGTTTGTGGCGTTGGTGCAAGAGGCGCATTACTCCATGATGTTCCGCCATCTGTACTACGCTCCCACTGATAATAAATATAATTGCTGTAAAAAGAAGTAACCGCAACTGACATGTTCACTTGCCCGTTCATACAATATGTTGGATTATTACTTGGCCTCATCCCTAAACCAGGTAAGCAGGTAGAGAAAGCCACATCATCCATAACCCAATCGTTGCCGCCACCACCGGGTGCATTGTTGCGGATAACAATATTAACTGAGTTTTGTAAAGCACCGGTTTTAAATAAAAATCCTTTCTTTACCCATTGCCCGTTATAATCCAGATTACCGGTTGTATAGTAATCAATACCATCAACCTGGAAAGTAAGATTGGGCAACACACCTGCAGAATCATTTGTATTGGGGATTGTGGGTGCCATATAATTTTTAAATCCAGAAGTTCCTGATCCTTTTCCGGAAGTATCACAACTGCAACGCCTGCATATATTTCTGAACCAGGCAGAAAATTCATAATAAGTATCTCCACATAATCCGCCAACATTTTGCTGTACTGCATTATTAATTCCATAAGCTGCATTGACCACTGCCATAAAACCACCGTTTTGTCCGGGTGTTGTTGCAGGATTACCCAGTATTTGATTGGATGCATTGGTATGATCGCCAATAATATCCCACACATTAAATAATCTTGCAGCGTTAGGATATGCTAATGAATTATTTGTGCTGCCTGTTGGACTTGTATTATTGGCGACTGTAAACATACTGTCGTTAGGTCCGTTACCTGGTGCTGCGAATGCTCTCCACATATAACCCGGAACAACTGTACCCGGTGCCGGTGCAGGACTGAGATTCTGCGTATTACCATTTCCAAAATTTCCTCCATTACCACTGATTGAATTTGCACCTGTTGAATTACAAACCGGCAAAGGAGCAGTTACCATGACCGACATTGTATTTAATCGATGCAGAATACTTGGCAATGTTGCTTCACTGAAAGTATTGGCGGTTTTATAACGGAATGCACCACCCGGAATATTAAAGGTTGAATTAGATGGAGTGTTCACATAAACACGATAGATGATCATGATGATGCAGGTACCACCATAAAAACTTGGTCGTCCGTTATTATATATTCTGCACCCAGAAGCTGGTGGCAACACATCAATTGTAGCGGGAGCTGCTACTGCATTATATGCAATTGTTTGTCCGCCGGTTCTTGTAAGACTTCCAATATTAACTCTCAAAACACCTCCTGTATATCTTGCTTCATCATCTCCTCCGGCATCAGTAAGTAAGCCGGTTGTTCTTAATGGTGTACCATAATTCATTCCTTCATTGGTAGAGAACCTTATTGAATTGGCTTTATAGGTAGTGCCTGACGGAATGGTATCATTATATCTTGCAAAATAAACAGAGTTCCCTGTAACTGCTATTACAGCCCTGATCTCAAGCTCATCACCGTTTTCAATAATACCACCTGATGGCTTACTGATATTAATATAACTTTTACCTGCCTGTACAGCTAACTGTGCATGCAATCGGGATGGAACTAAAAAGAAAATAAATGCTGTACATAATATAAAGAACAGAATTTGTACAATTTGTTTCATAGTATTCGGATTAAAATGGTTCATCAACACAATAACTAAACTGTTCCTTCACATAATAAATGTAATACCATTCACGTTGCCGACCTATAAGCACAAGTACTGAATTTTCTTAACTCGTATTTGATGTAAGGTGTAAGTAATGTTTACTTCAAAAAGCGAGATATATTTTTCAATATATCACAGGTATGATTTTTTTAAATATGTCATAGAATTACTCATTCTCTTTATCCGTATTTTCCGATAATAATAAAGGGAAAGCTCTATTGATTAAGTTGTGAACCCTGCATATTTTTACAGCTTCCAATAAATCCTAAGTAAAATCATGAAACGTATCCTGCTTATTCCATTCCTATGTGCAATTTCTTTTTATTCTTTTGCACAACCGGATGCATGTACAACAGCTTCAAACCTAACTCCACAAACAACTTGTGGTGCAACAACAAATCAATCGCTACAGAATGCTACAGCAACAGGCAGCCCCACAAATGCTGCTGGCACAACTAAAGACGTTTGGTACAGATTTACTACCCCTACGGGAATCTCAAGTGTAGTAATTACTTTGACAGTACCCGGCAGTGGCATTCAAGGCAATACATATAT